>JBILSM010000063.1:0-17625 GCA_044372085.1 Rubrivivax sp. | reverse complement strand
CTCGGCGTGGAAGTGGTGCCCGTGCTCAACAAGATGGACCTGCCCCAGGCCGACCCTGACCGTGCCAAGCAGGAAGTGGAGGAGGTCATCGGCATCGATGCCACCGACGCCATCCCCTGTTCTGCCAAGACCGGCATGGGCATCGACGAGATCCTGGAGGCGGTGATCGCCCGCATGCCTGCCCCGCGTGGTCAGCCTGACGGCCCGCCTCGGGCCATGATCATCGACAGCTGGTTCGACAACTACGTGGGCGTGGTGATGCTGGTGCGGGTGGTGGATGGTCGGCTCAGAAAGGGCGACCGCATCCGCATGATGGCCTCCAATGCCGTGTACGGCATCGAGCAGATCGGCGTGTTCACGCCCAAGTCGGTGCCGCGTGATGAACTGCAGGCCGGCGAGGTGGGCTTTGTCATCTCCGGCATCAAGGAGCTCAAAGCGGCGAAGGTGGGCGACACCATCACCCTGGAGAAGAAGCTGCCCAACAACGCCGGGCCGGCCACGCAGGCCTTGCCAGGCTTCAAGGAGATCCAGCCCCAGGTCTTTGCCGGTCTGTACCCCACCGAAGCCAGCGAGTACGACTCGCTGCGCGATGCGCTGGAGAAGCTGCAGCTCAACGATTCCTCGCTGCGCTTCGAGCCCGAGGTCAGCCAGGCGCTGGGATTCGGCTTTCGCTGCGGCTTCCTGGGGCTGCTGCACATGGAGATCGTGCAGGAGCGCCTGGAGCGCGAGTTCGATCAAGACCTGATCACCACCGCGCCCAGCGTCATCTACCAGGTGGAACTGGGCGATGGCGAAGTGCTGGAGGTGGAGAACCCGAGCAAGATGCCGGACCAGGGCCGCATCCAGGAAATTCGCGAGCCCATCGTCACCGTGCACCTGTACATGCCGCAGGACTGCGTGGGCCCGGTCATGACCCTGGCCAACCAGAAGCGCGGCGTACAGCTGAACATGGCCTATCACGGCCGCCAGGTGATGCTCACCTACGAACTGCCGCTGGCGGAGATCGTGCTGGACTTCTTCGACAAGCTCAAGTCCGTCTCGCGCGGCTATGCCTCTATGGACTACGAGTTCAAGGAGTACCGGGCGGCCGATGTGGTGAAGGTGGACATCCTCATCAATGGCGACCGCATCGACGCGTTGAGCCTGATCGTGCACCGCGGCCAGAGCCAGTACCGCGGGCGCGAGGTGGCCGCCAAAATGCGCGAGATCATTCCGCGCCAGATGTACGACGTGGCCATCCAGGCGGCGATCGGCGCCAACATCATCGCGCGCGAGAACATCAAGGCGCTGCGCAAGAACGTGCTGGCAAAATGTTACGGTGGCGACATCACGCGCAAGCGCAAGCTCCTGGAGAAGCAGAAAGCCGGCAAGAAGCGGATGAAGCAGATCGGGACGGTGGAGGTGCCCCAGGAAGCCTTCCTGGCCATTCTTCGAGTTGACGACTGACGAGGCAACCCCTGATGAGTGCACTCACCGCCGCGCTGTACGGAGCGCTGGCCGTATACCTGGGAGGCTGGTTCCTCGGCTTCTGGGTCGGCAACTTCGCGTTGCTGCTGTTCCTGCTCTCGGTGGTGACCTTCGCTTACTGGCTGGCTGAGCGCTTGCATTTCCTGCCTGCGCGCCAGGCGGCGGCGGCTGCGCTGGCGGCCCAGCAGGCGGCCCGGCGTGAGCAATTGCAGCAGAAGGGCATCGCCGTGGTGGACGATGACCTCGGCGAGGCCCGTGACCGCTTGCTGATGCAGCCCTGGTGGCTGGACTGGACGGCAGGACTGTTCCCGGTGATCGTGTGTGTGTTCCTCCTGCGGTCCTTCCTGTTCGAACCCTTCAAGATTCCGTCCGGCTCGATGGTGCCTACCCTGCTGGTCGGGGACCTGATCCTCGTGAACAAGTTCGACTATGGCGTACGCCTGCCCGTGCTGAACAAGAAGGTCATCGCGAACAAGGACCCGCAGCGCGGCGACGTGATGGTCTTCCGCTACCCGCCTGACCCACGGCTGGACTACATCAAGCGTGTGGTCGGTGTACCGGGTGATGAGATCGTCTACCAGAACCAGAAGCTCACCATCAACGGCCAGCCTGCGCCCGTCAAGGCCCTGGGAGAGTTCTACGACGAGGACAGCCTGCGCTACGCGCCGCAGTTTTCCGAGAAACTGGGCGAGAAAGACCACCGCATCCTGGTCGATCCGCGCCGCTCATCGTTCTTCGGCACGGACAGCCCGCGGTTTCCGTTTGCCGAGAACTGCCGCTACTCCGCGGAGGGGGTGGCATGCAAAGTGCCTGCAGGACACTACTTCGTCATGGGCGACAACCGCGACAACTCGCAGGATTCGCGTTACTGGGGCTTCGTCCCGGACGAGAACCTCGTGGGCCGCGCGTTCTTCGTGTGGATGAACTTCGGTAACCTGGGGCGCATAGGCGGCTTCCAGTGACGGGGCAGAAGTTCGCTGGACAGGCCATGACGGCACTTCACACGGTTCCCGTACGGCTGGCGACTGATCAGCGTGGCCTGATCGGCCTGGCGGGTCTGGGTTGGGTCCTGTGGGCGGTTTTTTTGCTGGCCCTGGTGCTGAAGGTCGCCCCGGGCATCGGCGAGCACTCGCGGGTAGGCACCCTGGTGCGTGGCATTGCCGCCGCTTCTCCAGCCAGCGCGCTGGAGGCGCAGGAGGCGTTCGACGCGCGCGTCGTCGTCAACCGTATCGAATCCCTGACCGGTCGTGATCTGGTGGTCACCCGGGAGGAGGGCGTCCTGGTGATCAGCTACGCCTACGACCACAAGATCGTGATCCTGGACCGCGTGATCTTGCTGATCCGCTACCAGGGCAGCACACGCGAGGCCCTGCGCTAGCGTGGACCTGGATCACCAACTGCAGGCGCTCCAGGCGCGCATCGGCCACCGGTTCTCGCAACCCAGGCTGCTGGCCCGCGCGGTCACGCACCGCAGCTTCGGCGCCCACCACAACGAGCGCCTGGAGTTCCTGGGCGATGCCGTGTTGAACCTTGCGGTGTCGGAGTTGCTGTTCGAACGCTTTGCAGACTCTGACGAAGGAGATCTCACCCGCGTGCGGGCCCACCTGGTGCGCGAGGAGAGCCTGCACCGCGTGGCGCTGGAATTGGATCTGCCGCTGGTGTTGAAATTGTCGGAGGGTGAAGCCCGTGGTGGCGGAGCCCAACGCCCGTCCATCCTGGCCGATGCCGTGGAGGCCCTCATCGGTGCGGTGCACCTGGATGCCGGGTTCGACGCGGCGCTCGCCCTGGTGCGCCGCTGGTTTGGTGAACTCATTGACCGCAGCGACGTGCAGCACTGGGGCAAGGACTCGAAGACCGACCTGCAGGAGCGGCTGCAGGCCCGCCGGCTGCCCGTGCCCAGCTACCGAGTGCTGGCAACCCGGGGCCAGGCGCACGCGCAGACCTTCGAGGTGGAGTGTGCGGTACCGGCTTTTGGGCTGATGGCCGTGGCCGAGGGCCGTTCCAAGCGCGCCGCCGAACAGGAAGCGGCGCGCCGCATGTTGGACTTGCTGCCGCAGGCGGTGCCGCCGCAGACGGCCGGGAACCTTTCATGACGTCCACGAGCCAAGCTCCACCCGCAGACGAAGGCCCACGCCGCTGCGGCATGATCGCCATCGTGGGGCGTCCGAACGTGGGCAAGAGCACATTGCTCAACGCTTTGGTGGGGCAGAAGATCAGCATCACCTCCAACAAGGCGCAGACCACGCGACACCGCATCACCGGCATTCGCACCGTGGGCCCGGCGCAGTACGTGTTCGTCGACACGCCAGGTTTCCAGCTCAAGCACGCGGCCCCGCTGAACCGCACCCTCAACCGCACCGTGCTGTCGTCCCTGGGCGATGTGGACGCGGTGCTGTTCGTGGTGGAGGCCGGTCGCTTCGGCTTGGACGACGCCAAGGTGCTGTCCCTCTTGCCGGAGGACTTGCCTGTGGTGCTGGTGGCCAACAAGCTCGACGCTGTGACCCGCCGCACCGACATCCTGCCCTGGCTGAGGTCGATGCAGGAGCGGCGCGCCTTCGCCGAGTACGTGCCTCTGTCCGCCCGCAAGCCATCGGACATCGAACGTTTGCTGTCGATCCTGTCGCGCTACCTGCCCGAGCAGGACTGGCTGCATGAAGAGGACGCGCTGACCGATCGCAGCGAGCGCTTTCTGGCCAGCGAGATCATCCGCGAGAAGCTGTTCCGCCTCATGGGCGACGAACTGCCCTACACCTCTACCGTGGTGATCGACAAGTTCGAGGAGGAGGGCGGTCTGCGGCGCATTGCCGCCACCATCGTTGTGGAGCGTGATGCCCACAAGGGCATGGTCATCGGTGAACGCGGCGAACGCCTGAAGCGCATCGGCAGCGAGGCTCGGCAGGAACTGGAGCCTCTGCTGGACGCCCGTGTGTTCCTGGAGTTGTGGGTCAAGGTCCGCAGCGGCTGGGCCGGTGACGAGCAGCACCTGCGCTCCTACGGCTACGAGTGATGGGCGCGGCGCTGCGCTCGGCCAGCCTGGCAGCCTATGTGCTGCACAGTCACGAGTGGAGCGAGTCCAGCCTCATCGTGGAGGTGTTCACGCGTGAGCGAGGTCGATTGGCGGTGGTGGCCAAGGGCGCACGGCGCCCGTACTCGCAGCTGCGGGCGGTGCTGCTGCCGTTCCTTCCGATCTCGATCGCCCTGGGCAAGGCTCCCGCCGACGAGGCCACCGATCTGTTCACCCTGCGCCAGGCCGAGTTTGTGGGGGGGCATCCACCGCTGGCGGCCGGGGCGCTGTTCGCGGGTTTCTACCTGAACGAACTGCTGTTGAAGTCCCTCGCACGGCTGGACCCGCATCCCGCCTTGTTCGACGCCTATGCGGCCACCCTGCCCTCCCTGGCTGGAGCCGATGACGTGCGCGCGCAGGCAGGCCTGCGCGCGTTCGAGCTGCTGATGCTGCGTCTGACAGGGGTGCTGCCCGATCTTTCCAGGGTGACGTCCACGCAGCAAGATTTGGCGCCGCAGCGCAGCTATGCACTTCGGCCCGAAGCCGGGGTCATGCCCGTGGCCCCGCAGGCCCAGGAATCGGATGCTCTGGAGGGCGCGGCGCTGCTGGCCTTGGAGACCGCGTTGGCCCAGGAGCGGCTGGATGCGCTTCAGCGCGCCTGCCTGCCTGTCCTGGCGCCGCTGCGCCACGGCCTGCGCGCTTTGCTGCATCATCACTTCGGAACGTCCCAGTTGCGCACCCGCCAGGTGTTCCTGGGCGTTCAGCGCCTGCTCGAAACCCCACCCCGCCCTGCCTGATGAATCCTCTTGTCTCTTCCGAAGCCGACCTGCAAGGTCGGCACGCCCCGGGACGTTGCGCCTTGTCGGTGAACGTCAACCGGGTCGCGCTGCTGCGCAACTCACGGCCCGTGGGCATCCCCGATGTGGTGCGGCTGTCCACCATCGCCCTGGAAGCAGGTGCCGACGGCATCACCGTGCACCCGCGGCCTGATGCGCGCCACATCACCACCCAGGACGTACGTGACCTTTCGCAGCTGATGAGGCGCTGGCCGCAGGCCGAGTACAACCTGGAAGGCAACCCCTTCCACAACCTGATGGACCTGGTGCGCGAGGTGCGGCCGCACCAGGCCACCTTCGTGCCTGACAGCGTGGAACAGGCCACCTCGGACCACGGCTGGGACCTGGCGCGCGATGGCGAGCGCCTGCGCCCCTTGATCGACGAGCTGCATGCGCTGGGCGTACGGGTGAGCCTGTTCATGGACCCTGAGCCTGCGGCCATGTCCCTGGCTCGCGCCGTGGGCGCCGACCGGGTGGAGCTTTACACGGAAGCCTACGCCCGCAGCCACGGCCACGAAACACAAGCCGCGCTGCTGGCGCGCTATGCCGCCGCAGCCCAGGCCGCGCTGGGCGCCGGTCTGGGCGTGAACGCCGGGCATGACCTGAACCGCGACAACCTTGCGGATTTCCTGCGCGCCGTGCCCGGTGTGGGCGAGGTGTCCATCGGCCACGCCATCGCGGCGGACGCGCTGGAGTTCGGCATGGCGGAGACGGTGCGCCTGTACCAGCGCTGCATCCGGCAGGCGCAGGTGACGCCGCGGTGATCTACGGCATCGGCACCGACATCTGCGACATCCGTCGCATCGAGGCCACGCTGGCGCGGCGCGGTGAGCGCTTCGCCCAGAAAGTGCTGGGCCCGCACGAGATCGAGGTCTTCCGCGCCCGAGGTGCTGCGGTTCCGGCGCGCGGTGTGCGTTACCTGGCCACCCGGTTTTCCGCCAAGGAAGCCTTCTCCAAGGCCATCGGCCTGGGCATGCGCATGCCCATGACCTGGCGCGCCTGTGAGGTCGTCAAGGCGCGCAGCGGCAAGCCCGAGCTGGTCTTGCATGGTGCCCTGGCCGACTGGTTTTCGCAGCGCGGCCTGCGGGCTCACGTCACCGTGACCGATGAATCTGAGTATGCGGCGGCCTTCGTGGTCGTCGAGACCCTGGAGCAAGTCTCATGACCTCTTCATCCTGCTTGCAGGCTCCCGTGGTGCTGGACATTGCGGGCCCGGCGCTGGACCGCGAAGACCGCCGCCGTCTCGCCCATCCGCTGACGGGCGGCATGATCCTGTTCGCTCGGCACTGGAAGGACCGCCGGCATCTCACCGCACTGGTGGCCGAGGCCAAGTCCATCCGGCCTGACCTGCTGGTGTGCGTGGACCACGAGGGCGGACGCGTGCAGCGCTTTCGCACCGACGGCTTCACCCACCTGCCGCCCATGCGCGTGCTGGGCGAGCAATGGATGCGCGATCCCATGAGGGCCACCGATGCCGCCACCGCCGTGGGCTATGTGCTGGGCGCCGAGTTGCGGGCCTGCGGCGTGGACCTGAGCTTCACGCCTGTGCTGGATCTGGACCACGGCCCCAGTGGCGTGATCGGTGACCGTGCCTTCCATCGCGATGCCCGCGTGGTGACGCTGCTGGCCAAGAGCCTGATGCACGGCCTGTTGCGTGCAGGCATGGCGAACTGCGGCAAGCACTATCCCGGCCATGGCTATGTGGCGGCCGACAGCCATGTGGACGTGCCAGTGGACCGCCGATCGCTCAAGGCGATTCTGCAAGACGATGCGCGGCCGTACGAATGGCTGTCCAGCAGCCTGACCGCCGTGATGCCGGCCCATGTGGTCTACCCGAAGGTTGATGCGCTGCCCGCCGGTTTCTCGCCCCGCTGGCTGCAGGACATCCTGCGCGGCCGACTGGGTTTCACAGGCGCGATCTTCAGCGACGACCTGACCATGGAGGGTGCCCGCCACCTGGAGGGCCGACCGTTGAGCTACACGGAAGCAGCGCACAGAGCCCTGCAGGCGGGCTGCGACATGGTCCTGATGTGCAATCAATCGCAGGTGGAAGGGGGCCGCGCCCTGGACGAACTGCTGGACGGCTTGTGGGCCTGCCAGGCCGACGGCCGTTGGACGCCAGCGCAGGACAGCGAGGCCCGGCGCCTGGCTTTGCTGCCGCAGACCGCGCCGTGGACCTGGGACGAACTGATGTGCGAACCGGTGTACCAGCAGGCGCTGAACCTGCTGACCTGACCTGACCAACCGGGCTGGAGGGCCTTCAGGCCCCCCAGCCTCGGGGCCTGTTCAGCCCTGGCGGGCTTCGGCTGCCGTCTCGAACGGCAGCTTCATCTGCGAGAGGTCCTTGCGGGTCTCCACCAGCACCAGCGGACCTTCGTCCACCACCACCATGGGCTTTCGCTCACGAGGCACGTGCACGGGCTGCGGCTGCGCGGCGATCGCTGCCTGGGCAGCCGCGATCTTGTCGGCATCCGAGTTGACCCACTGCAGGCCGGAACTCTGCGCGATCTGGTGCAACTGCGCCACCGGCAGAACGTAAGGCTCCGCCAGGACGCGCGGCGCGGTGCTGGGGGCCGGTGCCTCGGCAGTGGCGGCAAGGTCTGCCGCAGCTTCCGTTGCCGCGCTGGCGGCGCCCGCGGGCTGCGTCGAAGTGGCGGGTGCCGGGCCGCTGTCCGATGCCGCCGACTGCGCGATCGCAGCCGTCCCGCCGGCGCCCGGTTCGATGGCTGCTGCGGTCTCAGAGGCTGCGCCGACGCCTGGCGTCTGCTCGCCCGCTGGCCCGCTGACTCCTCCAAGCCCGCCGACATCACCGGCGTCATCGTGGGGCCGACGCTCGCGACGGAAGCGGTCACGGCCACGACCGCGTCGGCGGCCGTCTTCGCGTTCTTCGCCGTCCGCACTGGCGGCCTCGGGCGCCGGGGAGCGATCGGCGGCCTCGACCTCACCGTCGGCTCGCGGTGCTGCACCCACCTCGGCATTTGCTTCGCGCGGGGTGGCGCCGGATTCGGTCAACTCCGTGTCTTCAGAGCCTGACTCGTCGCGGTCCCGTCCGCCACGGCCGCCCCGGCGGCGACGCCGCCGGCCCTCGCGATCGGCTTCCGCAGCCTCACCGGCGGCCTGGCTGACAGAGCCCTCTACCAGCCCGGCGCCCGCGTCGACGGGTGCGAGGTTCTCGCGCTCTGCGCGCTCAGCGCGTTCCGGTCGATCACCACGTTCGCCACGGTCACCACGGTCACCGCGGCGGGGCCGATCCTCACGCGCTGGCGCGGCCGCTGCCGTGCCTTCAGCCGATTCGTCGCGGCGCGGTCCGCGCTCACCCCCGCGTGCACGCTGTTCCCGACCTTCCTTGCTTTCGCGGCCTTCCCTGGAGCTTCTCTCGCCCCTGTCGCCGCGCTCACCACGTTCGCCACGCTCCGGGCGGCCACCGCGTCCACCGCGCCGGCCTTCCTTGCGCTCGCCGGAGTCTGCGGCAGCAGGTGTGGCCACGGGTGCAGGTGCCACGGACGTGGGGGCAGCTGTCTCGGGGGCCGGTGCGGGCGCATCGCCGCCAAAGAGTTTGCGCACCCAGCCGAAGAAGCCTCCACCGGCAGCCGGTGCAGTCGCCGTAGGTGCCGGGGCAGGCGCGGGCCTGGCCGTGGCGGCCGGCGCGGGCGGGGCCGCTTCAGGCTTGGGAGCGGGCGGCGGTGGGGCGGGCTGGTCAGGCAACACGCCCCTGATGACCGGCTCCTGCTTGGCCTTGCCCTTCTCGCTGGCGTCGCGGCGGCGGGTGATGCCTACCTCGTCTTCCGGCTCCTCTATCATGGTGTAGCTGGCGCGGTAGCTTTCCAGCCGCGGGTCGTCGTGGCGCAGGCGCTCCAGCTTGTAGTTCGGCGTCTCCAGGTGCTTGTTGGGCACCAGCAGCACGGTCACGCGCTGCTTGAGTTCGATCTTGGTGATCTCGGTGCGCTTCTCGTTGAGCAGGAACGAGGTCACTTCCACCGGCACTTGCACGTGCACGGCGGCGGTGTTGTCCTTCAATGCCTCTTCCTGGATGATGCGCAGGATCTGCAGCGCCGAGCTTTCGGTGTCGCGGATGTGGCCGGTGCCGTTGCAGCGCGGGCAGGTGATGTGGTTGCCCTCTGACAGCGCCGGGCGCAGGCGCTGGCGCGACAACTCCAGCAGGCCGAACTTGCTGATGGAGGAGAACTGCACACGGGCGCGGTCGTTGCGCAGCGCGTCCCGCAGACGCGTCTCCACCTCGCGGCGGTTCTTGCTCTCCTCCATGTCGATGAAGTCGACGACGATCAGGCCGCCCAGGTCGCGCAGCCGCATCTGGCGCGCGATTTCGTCGGCAGCCTCCAGGTTGGTGCGGGTGGCGGTCTCCTCGATGTCGCCGCCGCGCGTGGCGCGCGCGGAGTTCACGTCCACGGCCACCAGGGCCTCGGTGTGGTCGATCACGATGGCCCCGCCTGAGGGCAGGTTCACCGTGCGCGAGAACGCGGTTTCGATCTGGTGCTCGATCTGGAAGCGGCTGAACAGCGCCGCGTCGTCGCGGTAGCGCTTCACGCGATTGGCCGTCTCCGGCATCACGTGGTTCATGAACTGCTGGGCCTGCTCGAAGATGTCGTCCGTGTCGATCAGGATCTCACCGATGTCCGAGGTGAAGTAGTCCCGGATGGCACGGATGACCAATGAGCTTTCCTGGTAGATCAGGAACGCGCCCTTGCCCGCCTTGGAAGCGCCGTCGATGGCGTCCCACAGCTTGAGCATGTAGTTCAGGTCCCACTGCAGCTCGGGCGCGGTGCGGCCGATGCCGGCGGTGCGCGCGATCAGGCTCATGCCCTTGGGGTATTCGAGCTGGTCCAGCGCTTCCTTGAGCTCTTCACGCTCCTCGCCCTCGATGCGCCGGCTGACGCCACCGCCGCGCGGGTTGTTGGGCATCAGCACCAGATAGCGTCCGGCCAGGCTGACGAAGGTGGTGAGCGCGGCGCCCTTGTTGCCGCGCTCTTCCTTCTCCACCTGCACCAGCAGTTCCTGGCCTTCCTTGATGGCGTCCTGGATGCGCGCGGTGCGCACGTCCACGCCGTCTCGGAAGTAGTTGCGGGAGATTTCCTTGAAGGGCAGGAAGCCGTGGCGATCTTCGCCATATTCGACGAAGCAGGCCTCCAGCGCAGGCTCCACCCGCGTGACCACGGCCTTGTAGATGTTGCCCTTGCGCTGTTCGCGCCCTTCGATCTCGGTTTCGAAGTCGATCAGCTTCTGGCCGTCAACGATCGCCAGGCGCCGCTCTTCCGGCTGCGTGGCATTGATCAGCATGCGTTTCATGTCTCGTGCACTCCTTGCGCCTGCCTTGCTGGCAGGCCCTGTCCCGGCCAGCCACCCTGAAGTGCCGGCCCTCTCAGATGCACGAGAAAGGAGGGAAGAACCGAGAAATCGAACCGCCCTGGACGGCACGTCGAGGCCCCGGCCTTCCGCTGCTGCGGAAGCGACGCGGTGCTCAGGAGTGCCGTGTTGGCGCTGGCGCGAGACCCTCAGCGGCGCTTGGAAGGAGTCCGGTGCTTCCCCCGTCCGGGCACGGGGGTGTCCGGGACAGCGCCTCCCAGGGCTGCCGAGGCAGGCGACGCGCGGTCGTCCTTGCCAGGGCGCACAGGGGTGTGGCGGTGGGGGAGTGGAGTCTCATCACAGCGGGCGATGGGCCTGGCGCCGGGCTCAGCGGTTTGTCCGGACATCGGACAAGGCCTCTGGGCCCTGAATCTTTCGATGCAGTCTCGCCATCAAGGATCGGCGAGAAGGGTTCTGTCCTTCGAGTCTCTGCCGTCTGCAATCCCAACCTCTGCGGCCACTTGGGGGCCAGGAGCCGATCGGATTCGCAGTCGTTGCATCAACGCTTGTGGCCGGTGGCTGACGTTCGGTCAACTCGTTGGCTGGTCCCCGACACAGGGCCGCCGGCCGCTCCGGTGACATCGCCGTGGCGGGTAAACTTCCCGCAAATCAAGCACTTGCAACCGTCACATGGAGCACCGGATTATAGGGGCCAAACCCGCACCGGCAGCCCCGCCTGCAGTGCGAAAACTGGTCGTGGACACGGATGCTGCCGGGCAACGCCTGGACAACTTCCTGCTGCGGCTGCTCAAGGGCGTACCCAAGACCCACGTCTACCGCGTCATTCGCAGCGGTGAGGTGCGCGTCAATGGCGGCCGGGCTTCGGCCGACACGCGGCTGGCCGACGGTGACGAGGTTCGCGTGCCGCCCGTGCGCGTGGCCCAGCGTGAACATGCGGCGCCCGCACCTGCGCGCAACTTCCCCTTGTTGTTCGAGGACGCCCATCTCCTGGCGGTCGACAAGCCCGCGGGCGTGGCCGTGCACGGTGGCAGCGGGGTCAGCTCCGGGGTGATCGAGCAGCTGCGTCAGGCCCGGCCCGACGCGCGCTTCCTGGAACTGGTACACCGCCTGGACCGCGAGACCTCGGGCGTGCTGCTGGTGGCCTGCCGGCGCAGCGCGCTGGTTCACCTGCAGGACCAGTTCCGTGCGCGTGGTGCCGACAAGGTGGTGGGCAAGACCTACACCGCCCTGGTGCTGGGCGAGTGGCCCGAGCGCCTGAAGGTCATCGACACGCCACTGCACAAGTTCCTCACGCCCGAGGGCGAACGCCGCGTGCGTGCCACCACCGCCGACGATCCTGAGGGCGTCTACGCCTTGACCCTGGTACGCGTGGTGCAGCGCCTGGCGGACTACACCCTCCTGGATGTCACCATCAAGACGGGTCGCACCCACCAGATCCGCGTTCACCTGGCCGGCGCGGGCCACCCCATCGCCGGTGATGACAAGTATGGGGACTTCGTGCTGAACAAGCAGCTGGCGCGCGCGGCGGCAGGGCAGGTGCGGCTGGAACGCATGTTCCTGCACGCCCGGCGCCTGCGCTTCGTGCACCCGGCCACGGGGCAGACGCTGGAACTCGATTCGCCGCTGCCGCAGGACTGTGCAGCTTTTCTGCACTCGCTTCAGAATCCGGGCCCGGCCGCTTCCCAACTTCGGAAGGCGCCTGACGCCCCAGCCCTCCGTTCCTGACCCGCACATGACCCGACGTTTTGACCTCATCGCCTTCGACTGGGACGGCACGCTGTTTGACAGCACGGCGCTCATCGTGCGCTCCATCCAGGCGGCCTGCCTTGAAGTGGGCACTGCGGTGCCCAGCGACGAGCAGGCCGCGTATGTGATCGGCCTGGGGCTGCGTGACGCGCTGTTGCACGCGGCGCCGGGCTTTCCGCAGGAGCGCTACCCCGAACTGGGCAACGCCTACCGCCGGCATTACCTCCAGCATCAGGACGACCTGGTGCTGTTCGACGGCGTGCTGCCCATGCTTCATGCCCTGAAAGAGCGCAATCACTGCATCGCCGTGGCCACGGGCAAGAGCCGGCGTGGGCTGGACGAGGTCCTGGCGACGGTGCAGCTCAAGGGTCTGTTCGACAGCACCCGCACGGCTGATGAAACGGCGTCCAAGCCCGATCCGCTGATGCTCCATGAATTGATGGCCGAGCTGGGGGTGCCGCCGCAGCGCACCCTGATGATTGGCGACACCACGCACGACCTGCTGATGGCCCGCCAGGCGGGTGTGGCGTCGGTGGGTGTGAGTTACGGGGCGCACGAGCACGGCGCCTTTGATGCCTATGCCCCCCTGCATGTGGCCCACTCCGCGCGCGAACTGCACGACTGGTTGGTGCGGCATGGATGAACCATCTTCGTCTTCACGGTCCGAGGGCGTGGATCTTTGCGCCGGCGGCGAGCTTGAGGACGGCGGAAGCGCCTTCGTATTCGATGTGGAGGAGCGGGGTCGGCCTGTGCGGGCGTTCGCGCTGCGCCACGCCGGTGTCGTGGTGGCGTACCTCAACCGCTGCGCGCATGTGCCGGCCGAGATGGACTGGCAGGAAGGCCAGTTCCTGGACAGCGACCGCCGCTTCATCCAGTGCTCCATCCATGGAGCGGCCTACGAGCCGCACAGCGGCCGCTGCGTGTCAGGGCCCTGCGGCCGCGGACGCCTCACGGCTTTGAGCGTGGCCGAACAGTCCGGGCGCGTCACTTGGTATCCTTCTTCGACCATCCGCCCTGTCTCCTTTGACGACCCCGCTCCAGGGGCCCCTTGATGAACGATCCACACGACGCGCCCCTGCCCAAGACACCCGCTGGAGACGGCTCCTCAGCGCCGCAGCCTGCGCCTGAGGGCGACGCTCACAGCGCGCCTGTGGCAGCGGAACGGCCCATGGCCCAGGAGGCCGCTGCGCCCGCCGTCACCGCGGCAGGCCTGGAGTCGCGCCTGGACCTCCTGGCTGCAGAGCTGCTGCGTGACCGCCGGGCTGAGCGCCGCTGGCGCGTGTTCTTCCGCCTGGCCTGGCTGGGCCTGGCGCTGGCCGTGGCCTGGGCGCTGTTTGCCAAGCAGGTGCACGTGAGCGCGCCCACGGCACCGCACACCGCCTTGCTGGAGATCCGCGGCGAGATCGCCATGGACACCGAGGCCAGCGCCGACCTGCTGGTCACGGCGCTGCGCAGCGCCTTCGAAGACCCAGGCGCCCAGGCGGTGGTGCTGCGCATCAACTCGCCCGGCGGCAGCCCGGTGCAAAGCGGCATCGTCAATGACGAGATCCGCCGCCTCAAGGCCTTGCACGGCAAGAAGGTGTACGCCGTGGTGGAGGAGATCTGCGCCTCCGGGGCTTATTACATCGCCGTGGCCGCTGACGAGATCTATGTGGACAAGGCCAGCCTGGTGGGCAGCATCGGCGTGCTGATGGACGGCTTCGGCTTCACCGGCCTGATGGACAAGCTGGGCGTGGAACGCCGCCTGCTCACCGCGGGCGAGCACAAGGGCATGCTCGACCCCTTCAGCCCGCAAAGCGAGAAGGAGCGTGCCTTCGCCAAGGCCATGATCGATCAGGTGCACCGCCAGTTCATCGACGTCGTCAAGGCGGGCCGGGGCGACCGGCTCAAGGAGACGCCTGAGACCTTCTCCGGCCTGTTCTGGAACGGCGAGGAGGCCGTGAAGATGGGCCTGGCCGACCACATCGGCAGCCTGGACCATGTGGCGCGCGACGTGATCAAGGCCGCGGACATCGTGGACTACACGCCCAAGGAGAACGTGGCCGAGCGCCTGGCCAAGCGCTTTGGTGCTGCGGTGGGTGCCGGGGCCGTGCGGGCCCTGCGCTCCACGGTGGACATGCGGTGAGCGTGGGGGTCTTGCTGCAGCACCTGCTGCCCAAGCAGGCGCTGACCTCCCTGGCCGGGGTGCTGGCGGGGGCCCGCGGCGGCGCTGCCACCACGGCGGCCATCCGCGCCTTCGTGGGCCGCTATGGCGTGAACATGGCCGAGGCGGCGCAACCGGACCCGGCCGCCTACCCGACCTTCAATGAGTTCTTCACCCGGGCGCTCCAGCCCGGTGTCAGGCCGCTGGCGCAGGCGGACCTGATCTGCCCGGTGGACGGGGCCATCAGCCAGTTCGGCGCCGTCGACGGCGACCGCATCTTCCAGGCCAAGGGCCACCACTACACCACCCAAGCCCTGGTGGGGGGTGACGGCGCGCTGGCGGCCCACTTCCATCAGGGCTTGTTCGCCACGCTGTACTTGAGCCCGCGCGACTACCACCGCATCCACATGCCCTGCGCCGGCCGGCTGCTGCGCATGATCCACGTGCCGGGTGATCTGTTCTCGGTGAACCCCGCCACGGCGCAAGGCGTGCCCGGCCTGTTCGCCCGCAACGAGCGCGTGGTCTGCGTGTTTGACAGCGACGCCGGCCCCTGGGTGCTGGTGCTGGTGGGGGCCACCATCGTGGGCAGCATGGCCACGGTCTGGCATGGGGTGGTGAACCCGCCCCGGCCTGGCACCGTGCGCGAGTGGACGTATCACGATCAGGACATCCGTCTGGCCCAGGGCCAGGAGATGGGGCGCTTTCTGCTGGGCTCCACCGTCGTGCTGCTGTTCCCACGCCCGCCAGAAGGCGGTACCCGCTTGAACTTCAACCCGGCCTGGGCGCCGGGCCGCCCCATCCGACTGGGCGAGACCATGGCCACGCGCACGTGAAGCCGGCGCGCTGGGCCCCCGTGCTGCTGTGGGTGGTGCCCGGCCTGTGGTCTTCGAACTACCTGATCGCCCGCGCCAGCCACGGCGTCATCGCCCCGCACGCGCTGGCCATGGGCCGCTGGGCGCTGGCTCTGGCGTTGATGCTGCCCTTCGTGGGCGCTGCGCTGTGGCAGCAACGCGAGGCCGTGCGGCGCGAGTGGCGCCATCTGCTGGTCTTGGGCGCCCTGGGCATGTGGGTTTGCGGGGCCTTCGTCTACCAGGCGGGCCACACCACCAGCGCCACCAACATCGCGCTGCTGTACGCCGTGGCCCCGGTGGCCATCACGGCGGTGAGCCTGCGCCTGCTGGGCGAGCGCATGGCTGCCGCGCAGCGGGTGGGTGTGGCGCTGGCCCTGAGTGGCGTGGTGTTCATCATCGCCAAGGGTGACATCGACAACCTGCTGGCCGTTCGGCTGGCGGTGGGCGACGCCTGGGCCCTGGTGGCGGCGGCCTGCTGGGTGGCCTACTCCGTGCTGCTCAAGCATTGGCCTTCCACGCTAAGCCCGGCGGTGCGCCTGGCGGCCATCATCACGGGTGGCTTGCTGGTGCTGGCACCTTTCACCCTGGCCGAAGCGCTGTGGGTGGAGGCCACGGTCTGGAGCCTGCCGGCCCTGGGCCTGGTGGTGGCCGGGGCGGTGCTGCCGGGCGTGCTGTCGTACACCGCCTACTCCTACCTGCAGCGCGAACTGGGCGCCTCGCGCACGGCCTTGCTGCTGTACCTGTCGCCCGTGTACGGTGCGCTGGGCGCCTGGATGGTGCTGGGCGAACCGCCGGGCTGGTACCACGCGGCGGGCGCGGCGCTCATCCTGCCCAGCATCTGGCTGGCCACCCGGCCGGCCAGGCGTTGACCGCCGGGCCTTCTGGAAAGGGACAGGGCCTGCGCCGGCTGGGCCGGCCTGCACAATGCCGGCATGGGAACCTTGTATCTCGTCCGCCATGGCCAGGCCTCGTTCGGGGCTGAGGACTACGACCGCCTGAGCGACCTCGGCCACCGCCAGTGCGCGCAACTGGGCGCCTGGATGCAGGCCCGCGGCCTGCGCTTCGAGGCCGTGCTGCGCGGCAGCCTGCGCCGGCACCGGGAGTCCCTGGAAGCCCTGGCCTCGAATCTGCCGGGTTTGCCGGATGCGCTGGAGTGGCCAGGCCTGAACGAGTACGACAGCGAGGCCGTGGTGCGCAGCGTTCATGCGGGCGAACTGCCCCGGCCCGACACGCCCGAGGCCTACCGGCTGCACTTCCGGCTGCTGCGCGAGGGCCTGGCGCGCTGGATGGCGGGTGAGGTGCAGCCGGCGGGCATGCCCAGCTGGCAAGGGTTCCTGCAGGGCGTGACCAGCGCGCTGGACCACGTGCGCACCCGGCACCAGGGCGACGTGCTGCTGGTGTCCAGCGGCGGGCCGATCTCCACCGCCGTGGCCCATGTGCTGGACGCCCCGCCCACCACCGCCATCGAGCTGAACCTGCGCATCCGCAACAGCGCACTGACCGAGTTCGCCTTCACGCCCAAGCGGCACATGCTGGTGACCTACAACACCCTGCCGCACCTGGACCACCCCGAGCGACATTCCTGGGTCACCTTCACCTGAGGCTGCCTTCAGGCGCTGCGCTCGCCGGCCATGGAACGGCCGGCCGCTATCTTCTGCGACACCTCGGTGGCCGTGACACTGAGCCACTTGAAGCAGCCCACCTGGGTCCACAGCATCGCCACACTGGCGAGACCCGCCACTACCTTCGCCTTGCCCATCTCGGCCGGGTGCCGCAACCCATGGAAACTGATGACGGCCGCGCCCGGTACAGACAGGCCTCTTCGGTGCGCAAGCTGCAGTGCAGCAGCCAGATGCGCTATCGCAACGGGTCCAGTAGCCGAGGGGGCTTCAAGGGCGGCAGGGCCGCCGTCGCCGCCACAGGTCTGAAGTCCGTGCGGCCGGGGTCCTTGGGGTTGTCGAGTAAATGTCGGGTCCCGGATGATTGGCTCTTGCAGAATAGGCGTGCTCTGCTCTTCGGGCGCGATGTGCTGAAGGCAGTCATGGCAGCATTCACGCCCGGGGGCCAGGCCGCATGATGATCGCACTGCACAAGAACGCCACGACCACGCCTGCGGTGCGGGCGCAGATCCAGCAGTCTTCGGCCACCGAAGGCGAGCTGGCTGCGCAGTACAGCATCAGCCGCACGACCGTTCAGTGCTGGAAGCACCGCGACTCGGTCGAAGACCGCAGCCACACGCCGCATCGGTTGCAGACC
>JBILSM010000062.1:0-17721 GCA_044372085.1 Rubrivivax sp. | reverse complement strand
CCCCGCGCTGCACGAATCCCGCCTCCACAGCCTGCCGTTGATCGCCCGCGGCAAGGTGCGTGACAACTACGCCGTGGGCACGGACCGGTTGCTGATGGTGGCCAGCGACCGCATCTCGGCCTTTGACGTGATCATGGGCGAGCCGATCCCGGGCAAGGGGGCGTTGCTCACCCGCGTGGCGCTGTTCTGGTTCGACCGTCTGGCGCACATCGTGCCCCACCACCTGACGGGGCAGGCCCCGGAGAGCGTGGTCGCGCCTGATGAGGTGGAGCAGGTGCGGGGCCGCGCCATGCTCGTCAAGCGCCTGAAACCCCTGCCCATCGAGGCGGTGGTGCGCGGATATCTCGCCGGCTCGGGCTGGAAGGAGTACCAGGAGGGTGGCGCGGTGTGCGGCGTTGCGCTGCCGCCGGGCCTGCTCAACGCCAGCCGCCTGCCCGAGCCCATCTTCACCCCGGCCACCAAGGCCGAGGCGGGCGCGCATGACGAGAACATCTCCTTCGAGCAGGCCGCGGCCATCGTGGGGCCCGAATTGGCAGCCCGCGTGCGCGAGGTCTCGATCCGCCTGTATTCGGAAGCGGCGGCCTATGCGCTGCGCCGCGGCATCGTGATCGCGGACACGAAGTTCGAGTTCGGCCTGGACGAGCGGGGCACGCTGACGCTGATGGACGAGGTGCTGACGCCGGACTCCTCACGCTTCTGGCCGCTGGAGTCCTGGAAAGAGGGCGCCAACCCGCCCAGCTTCGACAAGCAGTACCTGCGCGATTGGCTGGAGCAGGCCCAGGTGGAGGGCCAGCCCTGGAACAAGACCTCGCCGGCCCCTGCGCTGCCGCCCGAGGTGGTGCAGGCCACGGCTGAGCGCTACAAGGCGGCGGCAAGGGTGCTGCTGGGCGCTTGACGCCTCCAGGCTCGGTTCACAAGCCCTCAATGCAGCTCAATGCAGCTCAGTGCATCTCAGTGAAGCTTGACCCGGGGCTCGGTGCGGCGGGTGATCAGCCGCGCGGCCGAGCCCAGCGCGGTCTTCCACCAGCCGTGCAGGGCCAGCTCGTGCATCTTGTACAGCGAGAGGTACATGCCGCGGGCGAACAGGCCCTCGACCCAGAGGTTGCCACCGACCAGTGAGCCCATGAGGTTGCCCACTGTGGAGTAGTGGCCGAGCGAGACCAGCGAGCCGAAGTCGCGGTAGTGCCAGGGCTCGAGAGAGGCGCCCCGCAACCGGCGCTGGAGTTGCCGCACCAGGTGCGAGGCCTGCTGGTGCGCAGCCTGGGCCCGCGGGGGAACCTGCCCTGCGCGGGCGCCGGGCCCGTCCCAGGCCACGGCAGCGCAGTCGCCGATGGCAAAGATGGACGCGTCCCGCGTGGTCTGCAGCGTGGGCCCGACCACCAGCTGGTTCAGCCGGTTGCTCTCCAGCCCGGCCAGGTCGCGCAGGAAGGGCGGCGCCTTCACGCCGGCCGCCCAGACCACCAGCTCGGCAGGGATGAACGCCCCGCCTTCAATCTGCACGCCGTCGGCGAGCACCGCGCTCACCTTGGCACGGGTGTGCACCTGCACCCCCAGACCTTGCAGCAGGCTGTGCGCGGCACCCGAGACGCGCTCGGGCAAGGCCGGCAGGATGCGCGGCCCCGCCTCGATGAGGTGGATGCGGATGTCGCGTTCGGGGTCGATGCGCTCCAGCCCGTAGCTCACCAGCGTGCGGGTGGCCTTGTGCAGTTCCGCCGCCAGCTCCACGCCCGTGGCCCCAGCGCCGATGATGGCCACCTGCAACTGCGACGGCCGCAGGGGTTCGGACTGCATGTGGGCGCGCAGGCAGGCGTTCACCAGACGGCGGTGGAAGCGCTGCGCCTGCTCGGGCGTCTCCAGCGAGATGGCATGCTCGGCCACCCCTGGGGTGCCGAAGTCGTTGGTCTGGCTGCCCACAGCGATGACCAGGGTGTCGTAGGCCCGGCTGTAGCCCGGCGTGACGAGCTGCCCGTCCTCATCCAGCACCGGGCCGACGTGGACCAGGCGACGCTCCCGGTCCAGTCCGACCATGGCCCCGGTGCGGTAGCGGAACCCGTGCCAGTGCGACTGGGCCAGGTAGTTCGTGGCGTGGTCGTGGACGTCGATGCTGCCCGCCGCGATCTCGTGCAGGTGCGGCTTCCAGAAATGGGTACGCGTCTTCTCCACCAGGGTGACGTGCGCGCGACCGCGCTTGCCCAGTCGGTCCCCCAGGCGGGTGACCAGTTCCAGCCCTCCAGCCCCGCCGCCGACCACGACGATGCGGTGCATGCCGGGCTTGGCGTCGCTGGGGTAGGCCTGGTCAGGCGTCGGTGTGGACATGTCGGGCCTCAGATCGTGATGGGCGGTCAGGCCCTGCTGACGGGGCCGGAATCGCGCGGGTCGGTTCAACTGTACGCAGTTCCCGCGCCAGGGCGCCGCCCCCGGTGGCATCATCGCCTGTCACACCTGGAGCCTCACATGAAGAAGATCGGCATGGTCGGCATCGGCCTGATGGGCCACGGCATCGCCACCAACCTGCTCAAGCACGGCCACGAACTGGCCGTCTTCGACCACCCGGGCAACCAGCCGCTGGACGAGCTGAAGGCCGCCGGCGCGCAGGTCATGAACGATCTGGCGGACCTGGCCACCCGGTCGGAGGTCATCATTCTCGTGCTCACCGGTTCACCGGGCGTGGAGGCGGTGCTCACAGGCGAGCGCGGTGTGCTCCAGGGCCTGCGGGCCGGCACCGTGGTCATCGACTGCTCCACCGCCTTGCCAGCCTCGACGCAGCGCATGGCGCAAGCCGTGGCGGCGGCGGGCGGGCTTTTCCTGGACGCGCCCATGACCCGCACGCCCAAGGAGGCGGCCGAGGGCCGGCTGAACCTGCTGGTGGGCGGCGATGCGGGGTTGCTGGAAGCGTGCCGCCCCGTGCTGGCCTGCTTCGCCGAGAACATCACGCACGTGGGCCCGGTGAGTGCCGGCCACAGCATGAAGCTGCTGCACAACTTCGTCTCGCTGGGCATGGTGACCCTGCTGGCCGAGGCGGCTGCCTGCGCGCAGCGCAGCGGCGTGGCGCCCGAGGCCTTTGTGGAGGTGCTGGCCAAGGGCGGCGGAGGGGGCATCGCGCTGGAGCGACTGAGGCCCTTCCTGCTGGCGCAAGATCCCTCGGGCCTGCGCTTCTCACTGGCCAATGCGCAAAAAGACCTGGGCTACTACCGCACGATGGCGCAGGATGCTGGCGCCTACGATGCCATCGCCGCCGCGGTGCTGGCCACGCTGAATACGGGTGCGGAGCGCGCGTCTTCTGGAGCGTGGGTACCGGAGTTGGTGCGGGTCCTGGGCGACGGTTGAGCGAGGGCGCTGCAGCGGCCGCCACTCATTTCTCGCACCAGCAGAGGGCCCCAGGGCGACATTGAACCGGCCCAGCAGCACACCAGACGGGCCCAACAAACGCTGCCACAGCAGGTCTGTGCCTTGTACCCCGGCTTCAACGTCTGCGGTACCGAACCCAGCACGTAAGCAGGACTCACAACGTCCGGTGCCCGGTCCGCTGGCGGGCGACCAAGGCCGGAAAGCCCAGGACCGGGGACAGTTGTCCAGCCAGCGCTGGGCGCCCCGAAGCTAGTACTCCATGGCCACGAAGCGAAAGCGCTTGTGCTCCTCGGTCAACTCGAACGAGGGGTCGACCAACAACACCCGTGTGCGGCGGCCCTCCATAGGGACTTGCAGCCGATCAATCAAAGCCAACTGGGCTGTCAACCTGTCGGGCATGGGGCGAATGCATTGCACCATGATGTGGACCGTACCTGCCGCATTGCCTGATGCTTTCTCACGGATGAAGATCCGGGAATCTGCCCCGAACAGCATGGACACGATCTGCCGCACCTGGCGAATCTCCGCCTGGTCCAGACGAGCCGAGTTGTGGCCTGTTGCAGGGCCCGAAAGGGACCGCCAACTCGTATCGTTCAGCAAGCCCTGCCAAGTGGTGTCGGTAGGTTTGATGGCCATGCGCTTGTCTATACGCTTGTCTAAAGTGCCTGACTTACGGAGCGATTGCGCGGCCGCCGACCACATCAGCACGGATTCATGAGGGACGGGGTAGCAGTCTGACGGAAGCTCAGGCCGGTGTCATTAGCCTGAAAGTTACAAGTTTTGGTGCAGCCTGGAAGGGCTCCGCCATGCACAAATTCCCAGTCCTGCGGACCGGTGGGCAGATAATGCGGAGATCCGAGGAGCGCTGCAATGGCGTGTGGGCGGGAAACGGCCCCACAGCACCCATCAGGCTCGGATTCGTGTGACTTACTTCACGGGCCTTGCGCGGGCCCGGAAAGGCCAACGGCGCTCATCTTCCCGCCCTGCGCGTGATTGAGTTGCCTGATGAGCACGACACCCCTGCCCCGCCACGACGAGCCGTCGCCGGACGAACCTGCAGTTTTCCCCGCAGCCTCAGCGCCGGGTTCTCCGCCGCCCATGCGCCTGTCCGGCCTGGAGCCCGTGCTGATCGGCCAGGGTTCGCTGTTCGTCAACATCGGCGAGCGCACCAACGTCACCGGCTCCAAGGCCTTCGCCCGCATGATCCTCAACGGGGATTTCGAGCAGGCCCTGGCGGTGGCGCGCCAGCAGGTGGAAAACGGCGCACAGATCATCGACATCAACATGGACGAGGCCATGCTCGACAGCCGGGCCGCCATGGTGCGCTTTCTGAACCTGATCGCCGGCGAGCCCGAGATCGCGCGTGTGCCCATCATGATCGACTCCTCGAAATGGGAGGTCATCGAGGCGGGCCTGAAGTGCATTCAGGGCAAGGGCATCGTGAACTCGATTTCGCTCAAGGAGGGCGAGGCCGAGTTCAAGCGCCAGGCCACCTTGGTGCGCCGCTACGGCGCGGCCGCCGTGGTGATGGCCTTTGACGAGAAGGGCCAGGCCGACACCTTTGGGCGCAAGACGGAGATCTGCGCCCGCGCCTACCGCATCCTGGTGGACGAGGTGGGCTTCCCGCCCGAGGACATCATCTTCGACCCCAATATCTTCGCGATTGCCACCGGCATCGAGGAGCACGACAACTACGCCGTGGACTTCATCGAGGCCACGCGCTGGATCAAGGCGAACCTGCCCGGGGCCAAGGTCTCGGGCGGCGTGTCGAACGTGAGTTTCAGCTTCCGCGGCAACGAGCCGGTGCGCGAGGCCATCCACACCGTGTTCCTGTACCACGCCATCCAGGCGGGCATGGACATGGGCATCGTCAACGCCGGGATGGTGGGCGTGTACGACGACCTGGAACCCGTGCTGCGTGAGCGTGTGGAAGACGTGGTGCTGAACAGAACGCCGGCCTGGAAGGAGGGCGAAGAGCGCAAGACCGCGGGCGAGCGCCTGATCGAGATTGCCGAGAGCGCCAAGGGCGCGGCCAAGGACGACTCCGCGCGCCTGGCCTGGCGCGCCGGCACGCTGGACGAGCGCCTGAGCCACGCCCTGGTGCACGGCATCACCGAGTTCATCGTCGAGGACACCGAGGCCGCGTGGCAGCGCGTGCTGGCCTCAGGCGGCCGCCCGCTGCACGTGATCGAAGGCCCGCTCATGGCCGGCATGAACGTGGTGGGCGACCTGTTCGGCGCGGGCAAGATGTTCCTGCCCCAGGTGGTCAAGAGCGCGCGGGTGATGAAGCAGGCCGTGGCGCACTTGCTGCCCTACATCGAGGCCGAGAAGCAGGCGTTGCTGGACGCCGGTGGCGAGGCCAAGGCCAAGGGCCGCATCGTGATCGCCACCGTCAAGGGCGACGTGCATGACATCGGCAAGAACATCGTCGCCGTGGTCCTGCAGTGCAACAACTTCGAGGTCGTCAACATGGGCGTGATGGTCCCGTGTCAGGACATCCTGGAAAAGGCCAAGGTCGAGGGCGCAGACATCATCGGCCTGTCCGGCCTCATCACCCCCAGCCTGGAGGAGATGCAGCACGTAGCCGCGGAGATGCAGCGCGACGAGCACTTCCGGCTGAAGAAGATCCCGCTGCTGATCGGCGGTGCCACCACCAGCCGCGTGCACACGGCCGTGAAGATCGCGCCGCACTACGAGGGCCCGGTGGTCTACGTGCCGGATGCCTCGCGCAGCGTGGGCGTGTGCTCGGATCTTTTGTCCGATGAACGCGCCACCGCCTACATCGCCGAGCTCAACGCCGAGTACGAGCGCGTGCGCCAGCAGCACGCGAACAAGAAGGTCACGCCGCTGGTGAGCCTGGCTGCCGCGCGCGCCAACAAGACGCCCATCGACTGGGCCGCCTACACCCCGGCGAAGCCCCGCTTCATTGGCCGGCGCGTGCTGAAGAACGTGGATCTGGCCGAGATTGCGGCCTGCATCGACTGGGGCCCCTTCTTCCAGACCTGGGACCTGGCCGGCCCCTTCCCGCAGATCCTGCGCGACGAGGTGGTGGGTGCGGAAGCGCAGCGCGTGTTCAGCGACGGCAAGCGCATGCTGCAGCGCCTGATCGAGGGCCGCTGGCTGCAGGCCAACGGCGTCTTCGCCCTGATGCCGGCCAACACCGTGGACGACGACACCATCGAGGTCTACGCGGATGAAGCGCGCGAGCAGGTGCTGCTGCGCTGGTCGCCGCTGCGCCTGCAGACCGAGCGGCCGGTGGTGGACGGCCCCAACGGAGAAAAGATTCGGCGCCCCAACCGATGCCTGGCCGACTTCGTCGCCCCACGCGGTGTCAGGCCCGACTACATCGGCCTGTTCGCCGTCACCGCCGGCTTGGGCGTGGAGAAGAAGGAGCGCCAGTTCATCGCCGACCACGATGACTACTCCGCCATCCTGCTCAAGGCCCTGGCCGACCGTCTGGCCGAAGCCTTCGCCGAACGCCTGCACCAGCGCGTGCGCACCGAGTTCTGGGCCTATGCGCCCGACGAGGCGCTGAGCAACGAGGATCTGATCGCGGAAAAGTACCGCGGCATCCGCCCCGCCCCAGGCTACCCCGCCTGCCCGGACCACCGCGTCAAGGCGCAGATGTTCGAGGTGCTCAAGGCGCAGGAGATCGGCATGGGCCTGACCGAGAGCCTGGCCATGACCCCGGCAGCCAGCGTCAGCGGCTTCTACCTCGCCCACCCCGAGGCGACGTACTTCAACGTGGGCCGCATCGGGGAGGACCAGATCGCCGATTGGGCCAGGCGCATGGCGCTGGACGAGGCGCAGGCGAGAAGGGCGCTGGCGGGGGTGCTGTGAGAGGCGGGGGGCCTTCGACGCCCTTCATGGCGTCCATCCATCGAAGCGCTGGAGCGCGCGCAGCGCGCGTTCAGTGCTTGCCCTTCTCGATGAGCGTCACGCCAGGCAACCCCTTGAAGTGACCGTCGCAAGTCAGGAGTCGCGCCCCCTTGCTTTGTGCCGTGGCGAAGACGATGGCGTCCGCTGTCGCCAGCTTGTGCGCCCATGCCGCCTCCGCTGCGGCCAGCGCGATGGGGACCAGAACCATCAGACCCGGTCCGACCTGTCACGGTAGCCCTCGGGAGATGCACCGCTGGCGATGCCTTTGAGGGTTTCCAGACGGGGCACGGGCACCAGCAGCACGCCCGTGCCCTTCGGGATGAAGGCGAACGTCACGCCCGCCTCCCAATGCTGCGCTGCCCGGATAGCCTTGGGTATGGAGATCTGGTACTTCGAGGAAAGGGTGGCGGTAGGGTTCATGGTGTGGCACTTCGATCGATCGAAGAATGGTAAGACGTCGGATGGCGGCCGTCCAGCATGCACCAGGTGGACTGACGAGGGTATGGCGGCACACCTGTTGGATCACGTCATCACCTCGACAGAGCGTCAGTTGCCCAACTCCAGCGCCAGCAGTTCCTCGACGCTCTGGCGGCGGCGGATCAGTCGCGTCGTGTCCATATCCAGCAGAACCTCTGCAGCCAGGGGCCGGGAGTTGTAGTTGCTGCTCATCGAGCTGCCGTAGGCTCCGGTGTTCTCGATCACCAGAAAGTCGCCCACCGCAGCCTGAGGCAGGGCGCGAAGTTCGATGACGCCACCTGCGCCTTGCGTGAACACGTCGCCGCTTTCGCACAGCGGGCCGGCAACCGCGCCAGGAGTGGCGCCGGCCAGCAACCGCCCGTCGCCGCTGACCACGCGGATGCTGTGGTGCGCGCCGTACATGGCCGGGCGCATCAGCTCGTTGAAGCCGGCGTCCACCAGCACAAAGGGAACTCGGCCTTGACGCTTCACGGCCCGCACCTCGGAAATCAGGACGCCAGCTTCGGCCACCAGATAGCGGCCGGGCTCGATTTCGAGGCGCAACCCGTGGCCCAGGAGCGCCTGCGCTTCCCGACGAGTGGCGTCCCAGAGGCCGAAGTAATGCGCCGGGTCAATGTTTGGCTCGCCCTCGCGGTAGGGGATCGACAGGCCGCCACCGGCCGAGATGGCGGCCAAGTCCAGCCCGGCGGCCTTCACCTGTCGTACGGGGTCGACCATGGCCCTGCAGACCTGGCCCAAGTGCCCGTAGTCAACGCCCGAGCCGATGTGCATGTGCAAGCCCACCAGGCGCAGACCGGTGGCCTGGATCACGCCCAGAGCCTCGCCCAAGTCGGCGTGCCAGATACCGTGCTTGCTGTGCTCGCCCCCGGTGCTGGTCTTCTTGCTGTGCCCATGACCGAAGCCGGGATTCAAGCGCAGCCACACCGCATGGCCGGGCGCCTGCTCGCCCAGTTGGCGAAGCATGTCGATGGAGCCGCAGTTCACCACCAGGCCCTTGGTGAGTACGAAGTCCAGGGTCTCCCGGTCCAGCAGGTCGGCGGTGTAGACGATGTCGGCCTGGGCCGCCTCGATCAGCGTGGCGGCGCGCGCGCTGCCGTCTCGATATCCCGCGGCCAATGCGCGCAGCGCCTCGCCGCGGCTCACTGCATCCACCTTGGCGCCGCCTTCGCGCAGCAGGCGCAGCAGGTGCACGTTCGGGTTGGCCTTTTGCGCGTAGCGCACGGCGTCGAAGACCTGCAGGCTTGCCAGACGTTGGCGGACAGTGGGGGCGTCCATCACCCACACAGGCGTGCCGAACTGGCGGGCGAGGGAGCGGGTCTGGTCGTCGGTCAGCATGGGCGAAGCATGCCGACGCCAGACCATACAGTCCAATAGAAACTTGTTACTTATGCATCCATTTTGGATATGCTGGCGCCATGCCCATCGGCCACCGCCAAGTCGAAGTCTTCCGTGCCGTGATACAGGCCGGCAGCGTCACGGCCGCCGCGCAGGTGCTGCACAGTTCCCAGCCCACGCTCAGTCGCGAGATCGCGCTGATGGAGCAGCGCCTGGGCTACGCCCTGTTCGAGCGCGGCTACGGGCGGCTCAAGCCTACGGCAGCCGCTTTGACCTTGTTCGACAGCGTGCAGCGCCACTACCAAGGCTTGTCCCAGGTCCAGGCGCAGGCACGGGCCTTGGGCCGGGCCGAGACCCAGGCTTTCGCCCTGCTGGCTCAACCCGCGCTCGCTCACGCCTTGGCGCCCGGCGCCTTGGCGGCGTGCCCAGCGGCGGCGCTGACGGCGGTGTCCATCGTCCCGGCTGAATCCCCGGTGCTGGAGGCGTGGATGAGCGAACAGCGATTCGACTTGGCGCTGACCGAGCGCGCCGATGCGCCCAGCGGCTGTCGGGCTGAGGTGCTGGCTGACCTGGACGAGGTGGCGGTGCTGCCGGCAGGGCATGCCTTGGCATCCCAGGGGCCACTGGGTTTGGACGACTTCTCGGAGCAGGTGTTCGTCAGCTTGTCCGATGACGACCCCTACCGGGCCCAGATCGATGCGCTGTTCGCCCAGGTTGGCGTCACCCGCCAGATGCGCCTGCAAACACACAGCGCCGTCGCGGTGTGCGCGCTGGTGGCCCAAGGCCTGGGCGTGGCGATCGTCAACCCCCTGACGGCGGCGGCCTGTGCCGGGCCGGCGATGGTGGTGCGGCCACTGACCGTGCGCATCCCGTTCAAGGTGACCCTGCTCACGCCGCTGCATCGACCGACACACCGTCTGGCTGCACCCTTGGCGCAAGCGTTGCGGGCTCATTTGCGTTCGATGACGGCGTAGGACGGGCCCGAAGTTCTCGAAGTCCAGACGCGGGTGGCCCACTCTTGCGCGGTGGGCTCGAACAGCAGCAGATCTCGCGCATGAACGCTGCGGGCGACACCTTCGTCGCGGCAAGGGAAAAGAAGCGGCCGCAAGCAGGCCAGACGTCAGCCCTGCGGACGTCGCGGCATCAGTTCTTCGGGACGCGCCCGCACTTCGCCTCACCGGCGGGATTCCAGGTCTGGGGTGGATCAGTGCTTCATCGCCGACCACGACGACAGTTCTGCCATCCTGCTCAAGGCAGGGGCGATCGGCATGGGCCTGACCTAGAGCCTGGCCATGACGCCCGCGGCCAGCGTCAGCGGCTTCCACCTAGCCCACCCCGAGGCGACTTACTCCAACGTGAGCCACATCGGGGAGGACCAGATCGCCGATTGGGCCCGGCGCCTGGCGCTGGACGAGAGTGAGGCGAGACGGGCGCTGGCGGGGGTGGTGTGAGGGTATGAAGGTCCGATCGCATGCCCTCGTGGTTTGCCGGCGTCGCCCCTCCACAGTCCCCCATCGGAGTGACCCTTGCGGGTGTAAGCAAGCTCGGCAGCTTGGGTGACGTTGTGCAATCCGCCCGCACCCAGGCCGGCACCGGGGCCGCGCTGCCGCGCTGCCGCGCTTCGTTACCGAAGAGTTCGACGCCTTCCTTGAATGCGGCCTCCTGGCCTACGGGTTCTTGAGGCTGCGCTGCGGCGAATGCGGCCACGACAAGCTGCTGGCCTTCAGCTGCAAGCGGCGAGGGTTCTGCCCGTCGTGCCGCCCAGGATCATCATGACCTCGCCGAACCAGGGGAACAGCAGGTGGAGCCCGGCCTCGCGGAAGGGCAGCAGGATAAGGTGCAGCACATTGCTGCCGCACTTGCCGTCCACCAGATCCACGTCGCGCCAGATGAAGCAAGTCCATAGCGCGAAGGCCAGGTCCCCGTCGGTCATCCCCCGCCACGCAAGCCCGCCAGCGCCGCGGCGCGCTTGTCCACCGCGCGCTGGCACTCGCGCTCGATGGCGCGGTAGATGCGCAGCACCTGCTCGCCGGTGGCGGTGAGCTGCGCACCGCCCAATCTCGACATTCACTTGCACTGCTTGGTGCTGGACGGCGTGTACCGCTGCGGCGCCGATGCCAAGCCAGCCTTCGTCGAGGCGGATGCGCCCCCCCCGACGACGAGGTGCATGCCCAGCTGCAGACCCTCATCGCCCGGCTGATGAATATGCTCACCCGCCAGGGCGTGCTGGTCCAGGACATGGGCCAGACCTGGCTGGCCGAGCCGGATGCCGACGGCGAGGAGGCGCGCACACTGCGGCCGCTGCTGGCCTACCTGGACAGGCGCTTTCGCTGAAGAAACAAAGCGAAAAAAACCGAAACCGCAGCGACACCCGCTGCAGCCGCTGCGCCGGCACCATGACGGTCATGTTCAACCCGGTCACTGAAAGGACCTCCGTCATGAAATCCTGGATCAAACGCACCCTGATCAGCGCCCTTGGCGCCACCTTGCTGGTGGGCGGCCTCACCGCCTGCGGCTCGCACAGCCGCCACGACGGCGAATGGAGCGCGGAACGCATGACCGCAATGCGCGGCAAGATGGTCGACAAGATCGGCAAGAAACTTGCACTTGACGCCACCCAGAAGCAGAAGCTTGATGTGCTGGCCGACCAGATCATCGCCTCGCACACCGCCTTCCGCGGCAAGGACACGGACCCGCGCGCCGAGCTCCAGGCCATGGTGGCCGGTGCGAAGTTCGACCGGCCGCGCGCCCAGGCGATGTTCGAGCAAAAGGCCCAGGCCGTGCAGGGCAACGGCCCGCAGGTGATCAGCGCATTCGCCGACTTCTACGACAGCCTGAACACCCAACAGCAGCAGGAAGTGCGCGAGCGCATGCAGCACCGTGGCGGCGGCTGGTGGCGCCGGGGCTGACAGGCCGCCAGCAGCAGGGCCGGTGCATCTTTGCGGCATAGGAAAATCCGGCATGCACCGCGTCCTGCTGATCGACGACGACGAACAACTGGGCGCGCCACTGGCGCGCTATTTCCAGCGCTTCGAACTGGACCTGACCCACGCCTTGCGCCCCAGCGACGGGCTGGCCCGCCTGCACGGCGAAGCGTTCGACGCGGCCATCCTGGACGTCATGCTGCCCGAGATGGACGGCTTCGAACTCTGCCGCACCATCCGCAAGGACAGTGACATCCCGATCATCATGCTCACCGCCCGCGGCGAGGTGACGGACCGGGTGGTCGGCCTCGAGCTCGGTGCCGACGACTACCTCCCCAAGCCCTTCGAGCCGCGCGAACTGGTGGCCCGGCTGCAGACGGTGCTGCGCCGCCGCCGTGCGCCGGTTGCGCCACCCGCTGCGGTTGCATCCCCGGAAGCAGGCGTGCTGCAGTTCGAAGGCCTGACCATCGACCCGGCCCGGCGAAGCGTCGAGCGCCAGGGTCAGCCGGTCACGCTCACCGGCACCGAGTTCGAGCTGCTGCACCTGCTGGCCGCCGAGCCTGGCAAGGTATGGAGCCGCGACGACATCCTCAAACACCTGCGCGGGCATGAGGCCGAGCTCTACACCCGCGCCGTGGACATCGTCGTCAGCCGTCTGCGCAGGAAGCTCGAACCGTTGGACTGCATCAAGACCCTGCGCAATGCCGGGTACGCGCTGGCGCTGCGCAGGACGCCCCGATGAGACAGGTCCACCCGCCCGAGGGGGCTGCAAAAGGCACCGCGCTCTGGTACCACCGGCTGCGCGATGCGCTGGGCCATTCGATCAAGCTGCGCCTGCTGCTGGTGTTCCTGCTGCTCGCGCTGGCCATGACCTTCACCTTCATCAGCGGGGCACAGCGCGCCTTTACGGAGGGCTGGAGAGAAGCGGCCCGGCCGCTGCTGATGGACTATGTCGACCGCCTGGTCGACGAGGTCGCGGCCGGCGGCACGCCCAGCGTGGAACGCGCCAAGGCCATCACGCAGCGCCTGCCCCTGACCATCACCATCCAGGGCCCGCAGGTGCAATGGCGCTCGCACCCGCCGCGCGCCGGCGAGGAGACAGCGCCGGACAGGCCCGCGGACGATGTTCGCCAGGACCGGGAGCGCTGGGGCGGCGACAAGGAGTGGCAGCGCCTGTTGACGCGCAGCACCGCCGACGGCCACCGGATCGGCATCGGCATCAACGAACAGGCCTTCGAGCGCCAGACCCATCTGGTCGGCTACACCCTGATGGCCCTGCTGGTGCTCACGCTGCTGGCCTTCCTGTACCTGCGCCACCTTCTGCGGCCGCTGGATGCCATCGGCGCAGGCGCGCGGCGCTTCGGCTTGGGTGACTTCGGCCAGCCTATCCCGGTACGGCGCCCCACCCGGCCCGATGAGCTCGGCCAACTCGCCGGCACCATCAACACCATGGGACAGGACATCCGCGAGATGCTCGATGCCAAGCGCGCGTTGCTGCTGGCCATCAGCCACGAGCTGCGCAGCCCGCTGACGCGCGCCCGCCTCAACACCGAACTGCTGCCCGAGACCCCCGAGGTCACGCTGCAGCGCGACGCGCTGCTGCGCGACCTGCAGGAGATGGCCGGCCTGATCACCGACCTGCTTGAAAGCGAGCGCCTCGCGGCCCGCCACGCCGCGCTGCACCGCGAGCCGGTGGCCCTGCCGGAGCTGGCGCGCGAAGTCATTGCCGAGCTCAAGAGCCGGCATCCTGACGCGGCCCCAGTCCTGCTCTATGCTGCTGCGGGCCTGCCCACGCTGTCGCTGGACCCGACCCGCATGCGCCTGCTGCTGCGCAACCTGCTCGACAACGCACTGCGCCACGGCGCCGGCGCAGCGCAGCCGCCCGAGCTGGGCCTGCAGCCCGATGGCGCCGGCATCCGCATCACGGTGCGTGACCATGGCCCCGGCGTGCCGGAGGCGCAGTTACCGCACCTGGCCGAACCCTTCTTCCGCCCCGACAGCGCACGCTCCCGGCCCCAGGGCGGCGTCGGCCTGGGCCTGTACCTGTGCAAGCTGGTGGCCCAGGCCCATGGCGGAACTTTCACTCTGCACAATGCCGGGCCGGGGCTGGAGATCACCGTGCGCCTGGGGCTGTTGTCCGCACCGGGGTGACGCTGGCGGCTGCCTGCCACCGCAAGGCAAATTTGCGAGCCTGCGTCAGGCGTATTCGAGCGCGAGGGCCGTGGCCTCAGCCACCACCAGAGGGGCTGTTCGCCTTATCGCGGCGCGGGAGCAGCATGAGGATCACGCCGCCCACGGCCAGCACCAGCACGCCTATCCAGGCTGCATTCAAGCCGCCCAGTTCCTTGCTGTAGACATAGTTCAGGCTAGACCACAGCATGTAACCACACACCGCGCAGAAGATCAGCGGTGTAAGGGGGTACAGCGGAACCTTGAAGGGCCGCACAGCGTCAGGCTCGCGTCGTCGCAGGACGAACAGCGAGATGCCGGACAACAGGAAGAAGAGCCAGAACACCGGCGCGGTGAACTCCACCATCGCCTTGAAGCCTCCACCCAAGGTCGCCGTGGCGCCGATCAGCACCAACACCAGGGCGGCTGCGCTCTGCACGTACATGGCGAAGATGGGCGCCTCGCGCTGCTCATCCCACTCGCCCAGGCGCCCAAGAACGGGCCAGTCCCGCCCCAGCGAATAGTTGGTGCGTGCCCCGACGATCATGGTGGCGTTGATCGAGGTCAACGCGGCCACGGCCACCAGGACCGACATCACCTTCTCGCCCATGGGCCCGAACGTGATCTTCAACAGATCGGCCGCCACGGCCTTGGACTTGGCCATGCCTTGCATCCCCAGCCCGTGCCAGTAGGCCCAGACCACCAGCAGGTACAGCGCGGTGATCAGGACAATCGACCAGATCAGCGCGCGCACCATGTTGTGCCGCTCGTCCTTGAGTTCGGCGCTGATGTAGGCCGCCTCGTTCCATCCGCCGAAGGTCAGCAGCACGAACACCATGGCCAGGCCGATCATCGGGGGAATGCCCGACGCGGTGGACGCCGCGGCTCCAGCGCTGGGAGCCGGCGCCGCAGCGTTGCCGTTGGACACCAGGACCAGGCTGGCGATGATGATCAGCAGAAGCCCGGAGACCTCCAGAGCCGTGAGCCAGGTCTGGACTTTCGCACCCGCACGCATGCCGCGCACGTTGACCCAGGTCAGCACCAGAATGGCCAGCGCCGCGTACACCGCCGAATCATGGCCGGTCCCCAGCGGCACCACCTGCGAGGTGTAGTCACCGAACACGAAGCCCAGCAGGGCGATCGAGCCCGTGGTGATCACCGAGAAGCGCGCCCATCCAAACAGGAACGAGACGCCTCTGCCATAGGCGCGGTGCAGGAAGTGGTAGTCCCCGCCCGCATTCGGGTAGGCGGTGGCCAGCTCCGCGTAGCACAGCGCGCCGATCAATGAGATCAGGCCGCCAGCGGCCCAGGCCGCGAACATCCAGCCCTCGCTGCCCGTGAAAGTGGCGACCAGCGACGGTGCCTTGAAGATGCCCGCACCGATGACGATGCCGACGATGATGGCGATGGCCTCTTTCAGGCCCAGGGTCTCGTGCGGGCTGGAAAGCCTGTGCGGCGGCGCCGCGCTGGGGGGTGCTGACATGGTGGTTACTTCTGCGGGCCGTTTCAATCAGAGGTTCCGCGGATGGGTGGTGGCGGGCCGTTGCGCACGGCCGTGAAGGCCCCGGTGCGGCCTTGTGGCCCGGTGACCGAGCCCTCGATGCGGTCTCCCTGAACGCGCCCGACGAAGCTTCGCAGTGTGCCCGCCTCATCCATCAGCTCGAAACTGATGCGGTCGCCCCGCAGCCGCGCATCCCGCAACCCGGCCTCCAGGACCCCGAAACGCACCTTGCCTTCAATCTTCTGGAAGGTCTGTTCGGTGGACAGATCGCCGCCACCCTCACCGGCCTCGCCCCGCCAGGACAGCCGCCAGTTGCCGCCTGCGTTGGCAGGAATGACCCAGAAGTAGGAGCTCCTGCCGTCGACGAGCGAAGTCTCGTCAGGCTGCCACTCGCCCATGGTGAACTGGTGCGACACGATCCGTGTCCCGGGCTTCATCTTCTGGAAAAGCACCGGGCGAAGCCTCAGGTTCAGCGCCGGCAGGAGGTACATCGTGATGACGCTGGCCTGGGTGAAGTCGCTCTGGAAAATGTCACCCTGGTCGAAGCGCGTCATGCCCGTCACGGCGGCCTCTCGGGCCAGGCAGCGAGACAGGTCGACCATGTCCGGGTTGTACTCGATGCCATGGCCGCGGACCTTGAACCGCTGGGCCGCCATGATGACGATCTTGCCGTCGCCTGCACCGAGGTCGATGAGGTAGTCGTCCGGGGCCACCTGCGCCATGCGCAGCATGCGATCGACGACGCCATCGGGCGTGGGCACCCACACCACATCCTTGCCCGACTGGCCGACCGAGGGCTTGAACTTGCAGGCGGTGCTGGCGGAGGCGCCGGCAGGAATCAAGGCGACACAAATGGCAAGACCCAGCATCCAGGTGTGCAGGGCGGAACGGCGTGATGCAGACATGGCTTCCTCGGTTCGGGGCAACCCGGTTCTGCCGGGCTGCTGGCTGAAGGACTGGAGATACACGGGACCGACTCTGTCTCGTCACGCCAGGCGACGAAGGGCCTGAACAGGAGAGAGCGCTGGAGCGATCCCGGGACACCACGTACTGTGCCTGGGCCTCGTGACGCTGTCATTGGTAGCAGCCCGAGGTCAGGCAAAAAACGCCGGGCGCATGCTAGCTCAACCGCGGAAACCCCAGGCCCTCGCGGTGTTGCTCCCCAGAAGCGGTGTTGGAACCAGGCCTCGCACAGGAGCCCGGCGATAGACTCATTCCGACCAACGGCGGCTCGTCGCCGACACGGGAGGGTGCATGACCGAGCTTGACCGATTCCTGGCCGCGCGAGACTTCCTGCTTGCGCACCCCACCGACCTGGATGCGGCCTGCGCCGGTTTCGCCTGGCCGCAGCTGGAGCGGTTCAACTGGGCCATCGACTACTTCGACGCGATCGCGCGCGACAACGATGCGCCTGCGCTGCACATCCTGGAGGAGTCCGGGGCCGAGGCACGCCTGAGCTACCGGGAGTTGTCCCGCCGGTCTTCACAGGTCGCGGCCTTTCTCACGAGCCTGGGCGCGGCGCGCGGTGACCGTGTCCTGCTGATGCTGGGCAACGAGGTGCCGCTGTGGGAGACGATGCTGGCCGCCATCAAGGCCGGCGTGGTGGTCATCCCCGCCACGCCCTTGCTGTCAGGCGCCGACCTGGCCGACCGCATGTCGCGGGGCCAGGTGCGCTGGGTGGTCACCAACGCCACCGGCCGGGCGCGGATTGCGGAGCTGCCACCCGCGGCAACCGCCGGCGTCGGGCTGATCCTGGTCGGGGCTGACGCCGAGGCGCCGGCAGGCTGGATCGACTACCGCGACTCGCAGGGCGCGCCCGACACCTTTGTGCCGGCGCAAGCTTGTGGCGTGGCCGATCCGCTGCTGGAGTACTTCACCTCCGGCACCACGGCGCAGCCCAAGCTGGTGCGCCACACGCGCCAGAGCTACCCCGTGGGGCACCTGTCGACGATGTACTGGCTGGGGCTGCGGCCTGGCGACGTGCACTGGACGGTGAGTTCGCCAGGCTGGGCCAAGCACGCCTGGAGCTGCTTCTTCGCGCCCTTCAACGCCCAGGCCTGCGTCTTCATCTACAACTACACGCGCTTC
>JBILSM010000158.1:0-5836 GCA_044372085.1 Rubrivivax sp. | reverse complement strand
GATCTGGTCAAAGGCCCGATCACCATTGCCAACCGCGAGATCGACGACCTCATCATCCTGCGTCATCCGCCCGAAGACGCCACGTCCGAGCTGCCCGAGGCCGCGCGCACGCTCGGCGTGCCCACCTACAACTTCGCCGTGGTGGTGGACGACTGGGACATGCGCATCACCCACGTCTTCCGCGGTGACGAGCACGTCAACAACACGCCCTGGCAGATCAACATCTTCAAGGCGCTGGGCGCGCCGCTGCCGCAGTTCGGCCATTGCCCCATCATCCTGGGCGACGATGGGCTGAAGCTTTCGAAGCGGCGTGGAGCGGTCAGCGTCACTGCCTACGAGGAGGCCGGCTACCTGCCCGAGGCCATGCTCAACTACCTGGCCCGCCTGGGTTGGAGCCACGGCGACGAGGAACTCTTCAGCCGCGAGCAGATGGTGGCCTGGTTCGACGGCTCGCACCTTGCCAAGAGCCCCGCCCAGTGGGACCCTGCCAAGCTCGCCTGGGTCAACGGCCACTACATGAAGCAGGCCGACGATGACCGGCTGGCTGCGCTGGTGCGCCAGCAACTGGCCACGCGCGGCATCCACGATCTGCAGGGCGTGGACCTGCGTGCGGCCAGCGCCCTGTTCAAGGACCGCTGCGCCACCGTGGTGGAACTGGCCGACTGGGTGGAAATGATGTTCGTGGACGTGCAGCCCGGAGCACAAGAACTCGCGGCCCACGTCACCGAGCCCGTCAAGCCCGCGCTGCGCATGCTGCGCGAGCGTTTGGCCGAAGTGGACTGGGACAAGCCCAGCATCGCCCAGGCGCTGAAGGACACCCTGGCCGCGAACGCCCTGAAGATGCCGCAGCTGGCCCCCGCCGTGCGCGTGCTGGTGTGTGGCCGCGCGCAGACGCCCTCCATCGACGCCGTGCTCGCCCTGTTCCCGCGTGAGAAAGTTTTGGCGCGGCTTGGGCGCGTTTGAAAACCTGCCTATAATGCAAGGCTCGACTGAACGGCGCTTGCCTGAGGGTTCGAAAGAATCGCGGGGGTATAGCTCAGCTGGGAGAGCGCTTGCATGGCATGCAAGAGGTCAGCGGTTCGATCCCGCTTACCTCCACCACCCACCGCACCAGGTTTATGGGGTTTGGCGGGTGTTGCAGCAGGTGTCGTTCGGTTCGATGAAGGTTCCAGTCCCCTTCGTCTAGAGGCCTAGGACACGACCCTTTCACGGTTGTAACAGGGGTTCGAATCCCCTAGGGGACGCCAAGTTGCGGCAGCGCTTGGAGCTCGCATTCTTCGGAATTCGGGCTTGAAGCTGTCGGCCACGCGGAGTGGTAGTTCAGTTGGTTAGAATACCGGCCTGTCACGCCGGGGGTCGCGGGTTCGAGCCCCGTCCACTCCGCCAAGCATTCAAGAAGGGCCCGCCAGCGCGGGCCCTTTGCATTTCCTGGGCTTTTCGAGCTCCGTTGATTCGGTTCCGCACGGGGCAGCCCCCAACGCCGCATGCGCATCAAGACCGTCACCACCAGCTACAACCCCGACGAGGATCGGCTGTGCATGGCCGCCGTGGACGAGGCCGGCCAGCAGCGCGTGCTCTGGGTCACTCGGCGGATGGCTGAGCGCCTCGTGCCCGCCTTGACGCAGGGCATGCCCGCCCCCGCCGCAGAAGAAGTGCCCGCCACTTCTGACGCTCAAGCCCAGGCCCAGACTCAGGCGGCACAGACGCAGGCCGCCCAGGTGTACGCACAACTCGAAGCCCGCCTGGCCCACAAGGCCCCGCCGCCCGTCGAGCCGGGCCCGCAGGCCCCGCAGGGCCTGGTCTACGAGATCACCCTCAAGGCCTCAGACAACGGTGCGCGCGGCATGGAGTTCCACTGCCGCGGTCTGGATTCTTCGGAACTGATCCTCAATCCGCGGGAACTTCGCCAGTGGCTGCACCAGGTGCACGTCGGTTTTCGCGCCGCGCAGTGGCGCGAGGACATCTGGCCGGCCTGGATCACCGCCGGCTGACCTTCAGCCTGGACCTCAGCCTCAGGGCAACGGCTTGGCCGGCTCGTTGACCAGGCGCATCGGGTGCTCCTGCTGCGTTTTCACGATGTGGTCGCAAAAGTGGGATTCCTGGCCTTGGAACAGTGGCTCGGCCAAGCCGTTCTTCACGATGTCCGAGCTGAGTTGCGCCCGCCAGGCCGGGTCGTCGATCATCTTCACCGCTACGTTCACCATCTCTTCCTCAGAGGTGGCTGACAGTTCCGGTGGCAGCCCCAGGCGCTGGAAGAGCCCGCGGTCGATGTTGGAGTGCACCTCGCGGTGCGCCCGGTTCACCCCCGGCAATCCCTGGCTGATCGTGTCCACGATGGTGTTCGTGTTGCCGAAGGGGAACGGGTTGACGAACATGTCGCAGTTGGCAATGCACTCCAGATATTCGGCGAACGGCATCATCTTGTGCACCACTGCCGTGGGCAGCACCCGCACGATCTCGTCGTGCGCGCAGATCCACGACAGCCCGATGGCAAACGCCGGAATGAAGTGGAACTCCACCCGTGACTTCGCCTGCGCCGAAATCTTGCGGCAGGTCTCCAGGAACTCCGCGTTGAGCTTCATCGACGCGCCAATCACCGCCACCCGCACGCTGTCGTTGTGCCGCGGCCCGGGGGTGTAGCGCTCCGGCCACACCGCCGGCGGCCGGTAGGGGATGGCATCGCGCGGCACCACGATCAGCCGCTCGGAGAAGCAGGCCGGGTCGCCCACGTAGTCTTCCTCCACCACCACGTAGTCCATCATGGCGGAGTAGGTGGTGGCCGGATGCCCCAGGGCCGCAATCTGCAGCGGCGCCAGGCGCAGGTTGCAGGCGTACACGGTGTAGGGGAACATGCCGAGGCTGGGGTAATAGATCACCTGCGGGCGGTGCTTCTCGGCGGCCTGTCGCGTCAATGCAACGTTGTCAATGAAGGACGTGTTATTGGACAGTTCCACGAACTCGTCGAACATCGCCCGCGTGATGTCGTCAGTGCACTCCTTCATGCCTACGCCTACCAGCCGGTAGCGCTGCTTGAGTGACAACATGGACAGCGAATGCGTCCGGTAGATCGAATGGGTGGAATGGAACCACTCCAGCACCACCATCAGCGTCTGCTTTTCGGGCAACGGCGCCGGCGGCTGATACGGAGTGACCACATCCGTCACCCCCAGTTGGGCCAGACGTCTGCGTACCAGCCGGTTCAGGGGCGACTTCACCGCGTGCTTGTCTTCGCGCATGGCGTAGCTGCAGTGCATCCACACGTCATGCAGGAAGCCCTCCGGCAGCGCGGCCGAGGTCTGCAACTGGTCCAGATGCGTGGGAAGCCAGCCCAGTACCAATTCCCGTTTGGCGTGGGCGATAGGGCTGATGGTCAGCCTGGGTGACAGCAACGCCATCAGCAGCGCCGCGCACACCCGGGGTGAGCGGAACCACAACTGCTCGCAATTCAGGGCCAGCTGGCTTTCTGTGGTGTAAAGAACACACAGCTTCAGCAACGCGGGGTGATCCAGATTGATGAAGGTGCCGTCACTGGCGGCGCCTCCCAGGGCGCGGATGACATGGTCGGCGTTGCGCAGTGGCGTTGCCGCAAAGATGGTGGTGATCCAGCGCTGCCGGGTGATGAATGCGAAAAACCCCTCGTCGCTGAGCCGGAATTCGGGGTCCGCAAACAGCGCGCCGATGGCGTTGGCCAGGCGGCAGGCCACTGTGCGGGTCAGCTCGTCAGCGGTCAGCCCGGAGGGCACAAAGGCCATGGACAGGCCCCCGAGGGCGCCGTGCTGGGTGTCAATGGCGGTCAGCACCTCCAGCAGCTTGCGCCCTGCCGGCTCATGCTCACGGCGGGCGATCTCGCCCTCAAGGTCCTCTAGAGTGAAGTTCATGTCGGCGGGGTCTCCTGGCGGCCGCTGCGCTCAGATGAAGCGTCTTTAGTACGCAACAGCGGCGGGTGGCGAGTGTAAGCGCGCGCGCCTGGCCGGCCGCTCGTGCTGTGGTCCACCCGCCACGTGGCGCTGATGACACGAAACACCGTGTTGTAAGTCTCTGTTTCCGCGCTGGAGCAGTGAGACTTTTCCGATACACTGGGCTGGTATGAACGATCCCATGAACCGCAGGGGATGCGCGCAAGCGCATCTTGTTCACAGTGAGGTCAGGCCTGCAAAGCTTGGCTTTCCTGCGCCTGCGGTTCCCTCGGGCAGCCTGAGCGGCTGCCCTCTGCCTTGTTTCAGTCCAGCCGAATGACACAGATGACCAATCCCATCATCTTCAACGAGTTCTCCATGACCGATGCGCAGCGCAAGGCCAACGCCGAACGCCGCGCCAAGGAGATCCGTCGGGCCCACCTGAAGTTCCGCCGCAAGGAAATTGCGGTGGCGGCGTTCTCCACGTTTTATGCGGTGCAGTCGTCGGCGCAAACCAGCCAGCTGCCATCCACTGGTGTGACGGTCATCAAGGGCACCTCCGGCGCGGGTGTCGCGGGATACACCTATACCGGTTCGCCAGGTTCGGCGACGGGTACTGTCAATTTGGGTGGGTCAAGCAAAGCGGTTGTTATTTGGGGTAGCGGGCTCGGCTTGTCTACCTTGGAGAATCTCGAATACACCAGCGGTTCTTCTGCCGTAGTTTTGAACAAGGTCACAGGTGGAGGTCGGTCTGATTTGTCAGGCACCATCTCGGTTATTGGCGGTACGACGGCTGTCCGGAGCTTGATTTTTGTTAACCCGAACGGTTTTCAACTCACCGGACTCGCGATTCCAACAATTGCATCGAACGACATCGGGTTGCTGTTCTCGACACGCGATCTGGGTGGGTCTTCGGCACTGAGCGCTGGATCGACTGGCGCTCAAGTTGATACCGTGGTGCCAGGTTCCTTCGTGAACAACGCGACGCTTGGGTTCGGGGCGCCTGAAGGAACTTCAAGTGCGAGTATTACTATTTCCGGTGGCCTCTCCTCGCTTGCGAACCCGAACAACGTTGTTGGATTCATAACTGACTCGGGTGCAGTTCAAATTAGTGACAACCCGCTCCTCGCCGGTCACGTTTACATCACGTCGCAAAGCGGGAGCGTAACGTCCTCTGGCGGAACTGCAGGCATCAGTGCTGCCCGGAATATCAATATTCAGGCGGGTACGGGAAATATTTCAGTTTCGACGGCGTTCGCCACGGGATCTCCCACTGTCTCTTTGGGGGGTAATGAGGTCGTTGTTGTTCACACTGATGGCACGGCGATGAAGCTGGGCAACATCAGCGCGGGGAATTTGACGTTGACGGCGGACCAAGGGTTCGCACGAAGTGCCAACACCTCGTCCATCGTGGTGACGGGTGCTGCCAACTTGATCACTTCCACGGCTGACCGCGTTGTGGGTTCTGTGAACGCACCCTTGGTGCTCACAGCGAATAGTCTGTCTGTCACCTCTGACAACCCCGGCGCGTATGGAGTCGGTTCTGTCAACATCAACTACAACGGAAACATTTCGCTGGGCAACGTCCGGTCCAGCGGAGATGTCTCCATCACACCGGTGACTGCCGGTACGTTGACGCAGACTGGGGTCATCACGCTCACCGGCGCAAATCCGACTGTGGCGTTTGGGAATACGTCAACGGTGAACGCCTTGACGCTCACGCGGAGCGGTTTGGGCGGCAATCTGACCATTTCTGGCGGTAACATCACCTTGGCGTCTGGCGGCGTTTCGAATACTGCCGGCAATATCACGATCGATGCGACTGGCGCGCTGACCGGGAACTCCACCGGAACGGCCTTCAACACCAACGTGTTGACCTTGACGGGTGGCCTGAACACCCCCAGCCAGCTGAACACCACGATCAACACCCTGAACGCGGC
>JBILSM010000157.1:0-5864 GCA_044372085.1 Rubrivivax sp. | reverse complement strand
AGATGGACATCAAGATCCAGGGCATCACCAAGGAAATCATGGAAGTGGCCCTGGCTCAAGCCAAGGAAGCCCGCCTGCACATCCTGGGCAAGATGGTCGAAGCCATGGGCGAGGCGAAGGCCGAGGTGAGCCAGTTCGCGCCACGGCTGTACACCATGAAGATCAACCCGGAGAAGATCCGCGACGTCATTGGCAAGGGCGGGGCCACCATTCGCGCCCTGACCGAGGAAACCGGCTGCACCATCGACATCGGGGAGGACGGCACCATCACCATCGCCTCCACCGACGCCGACAAGGCCGAGTTCGCCAAGAAGCGCATCACCGAGATCACGGCCGAGGCCGAGATCGGCAAGGTGTACGAGGGCCCGGTGACCAAGCTGCTGGACTTCGGTGCGCTCGTCAATATCCTGCCCGGCAAGGACGGCCTGCTGCACATCAGCCAGATCGCCTTCGAGCGTGTCGAGAACGTGGCGGATTACCTTCAGGAAGGCCAGATCGTCAAGGTCAAGGTGCTGGAGACCGACGAGAAGGGCCGCATCAAGCTGTCCATGAAGGCGCTGCTGGACCGGCCCGAGGGCTATGTGGAAGAAGAGCGTCCGCGTCGTGAATACGGTGATCGGGGCGACCGTGGGGACCGTGGCCCTCGGCGTGATCGTGGCGATCGGGGAGACCGGGGCGACCGGCCTCGCCGTGAGCCCCGAGAGGCACGTGAGCCGCGCGAAGGACAAGCGGCCGAGGGTGGCGAGGCGGGTGACGCTTCGGCACCCAGCCGTTCGGAAGGCCAGCCCAAGGCGGATTGAGCTGGTTGGTTGCCGTGGGTGCCGGATGCACCCGCGGTGCCTGCCCTCTCCTGCACTGAGATGAGATACATGAAGGCCATCGAGATCGTTCAACCCGGCGGGCCGGAAGTGCTGGTCCCCTGTGAGCGCGGTGCACCCGTGCCTGCCGCTGGGGAGATGCTGATTGCGGTGGCTGCCAGCGGGGTCAACCGACCGGACGTGCTGCAGCGCAAGGGCCTGTACCCGATGCCGCCGGGCGTCTCTGATCTTCCGGGCCTGGAGGTGGCGGGCGTGGTGGCTGGCGGGGACCCCGCAGAGCTTGCGGCGGCCGGATGGGCCTTGGGTGATCGCGTGTGTGCCCTGGTGGCCGGTGGTGGTTACGCTCAGTATTGCGTGGCGCCGATCGGCCAGTGCCTGCCTTCTCCTTCGAAACTCAGTGATGTGGAGGCGGCGGCCCTGCCGGAAACCTTCTTCACGGTCTGGCAGAACGTGTTCGAGATCGCCCGACTGCAGCCGGGTGAGACCTTGCTGGTGCAGGGCGGCTCCAGTGGTATCGGCGTGACGGCCCTGGCATTGGCCAAGGCCCTGGGCTCGCATGTCATCGTCACCGCCGGTTCCGACGACAAGTGCGCCGCGTGCCTGGCGCTGGGCGCAGACCACGCCATCAACTACCGCACGCAGGATTTCGTGGCTGAGGTGAAGGCGCTGACCCAGGGCCGCGGGGCGGACGTCATCCTGGACATGGTGGCGGGCGAGTACATCGGTCGCGAACTGCAGTGCGTCGCCGACGATGGACGGATCGCGGTGATCGCGGTGCAGGGAGGGGCGGCCAGTCAGATCGACGCCAGCCTGCTGCTGCGAAAGCGCATCGCCCTGACCGGATCCACCCTGCGCCCTCGCAGCATCGCCTACAAGACACAGCTTGCCCAGGCCCTGCGGCAGCGGGTGTGGCCCTTGATCGAGCAGGGGGCTGTGCAGCCGGTGATACACCGCGTTTTCGACGCTGCGGACGCCGCGCAGGCTCACGCCCTCATGGAGTCCAGCACTCACGTGGGCAAGATCGTGTTGCGGTGGAACTGAGGACATGAACAGACGTCGCCTCGTCGTCGGCAACTGGAAGATGCACGGCAGCAGGCCCGCCAATGCGGCCCTGCTCGACGGCATCATTCGGGCTCGTCCTTTCGGTTGCGATGTGGCGGTTTGTGTGCCGTTCCCTTATCTCTCCGAAACCGCGGCGACCCTGGCCGGCAGCGATGTCCGCTGGGGAGCTCAGGATTGCTCCGTGCACGAGCAGGGCGCCTACACCGGAGAGGTCTCGGCGGTCATGCTCGCCGAGTTGGGTTGCCGGTACGCGATCGTGGGCCACTCCGAACGTCGCGCGATGCATGCCGAGAGCGACCAGTTGGTCGCAGACAAAGCCAAGGCCGCACTGGGGCGCGGCGTGACCCCCATCGTCTGCGTCGGTGAGACGCTGGCGCAGCGCGAAGCCGGCCAGACCGAAGCCGTCGTCAAGCGGCAGTTGTCGGCGGTGATCCACACGCTGGCTCATTGCGCGGGCGAAATGGTGGTGGCCTACGAGCCCGTCTGGGCCATCGGCACCGGGCTGTCGGCCTCGCCCGAGCAGGCCCAATCCGTGCATGCCCTGCTGCGGGGCCAGTTGAGAGCTGCCACGCCACATGCTGAGGTGATGAAGATCCTCTACGGCGGCAGCGTCAAGCCTGACAACGCACGGGCGCTGTTCTCCCAGCCCGACATTGATGGCGGACTCATTGGAGGCGCCTCCTTGAAGGCTACCGACTTTGTGGCCATTTGCAGAGCCGCGGGCCCCTGACGGCGCCGGCTTTCCTCAGACACCCCTTTTCTCGGAAACAAGCTCACCATGCAGATCTGGACGACCCTTCTCCTTGCGGTGCAGATTCTTTCGGCCCTGGTCATGATCGGCCTTGTGTTGGTGCAGCATGGCAAGGGAGCCGACATGGGCGCCTCCTTTGGCAGCGGCTCGTCTGGCAGCCTGTTTGGCGCCACCGGAAGTGCCAACTTTCTGTCCCGCTCGACGGCGGCTTGCGCCACCGTGTTCTTCGTCAGCACGCTCTTGCTGGCGCTGATGTCTAACCAGGCCTCCTCCAGAGCGGGCGCAGGCACGAGCGTTCTGGACCGGCCCGCGGCGGCGGCTTCGGGCGCTGCTCCGGGGCAGCCGGTGGGCGTGATTCCCGGCGCGGTGCCGGCGCCCGCGGCCGTGCCTGCACAGCCCTCGGCGATCCCCGCGCCGGCTGCCGCCAGCGGCAGCAAGTGACCTGCTGTTCCACTGCGTTTTTCCCTGGGAGTCCCGACGTTTCCCATTAGAATTTCACTCGGTCTGGAAGGTGATTTTTCACGCACTCCAGACAGCGCGAATTCAGTTTGACGTCATGCCGACGTGGTGAAATTGGTAGACACGCTATCTTGAGGGGGTAGTGGCGAAAGCTGTGCGAGTTCGAGTCTCGCCGTCGGCACCAAAAGAACATCTGAACGAGTGTCCCCGGTCGAGAACCGGAGTCGGGGGCAAGCCCTGTAGCTTGATGCAGGGAGGGGAATGCAGTTGCCTGTCCAGAGGGCTGACAGGGGCTTGCCTCCGTTCGTCACGTCCGGTATTCAGACGCATGCATGAACGGCCTTTGAGATGAACCTGCAAGAGTACTTACCGGTCATCCTCTTCATCCTGGTGGGCGTGGCAGTCGGAGTTGTGCCGCAGGTCATCGGTTTCATCTTCGGTCCCCAGCGTCCGGATGCCGCAAAGAACAGTCCCTACGAGTGCGGCTTCGAGGCCTTCGAGGACGCGCGAATGAAGTTTGACGTCCGCTACTACCTCGTGGCCATCCTCTTCATCCTGTTCGATCTGGAGATCGCCTTCCTGTTCCCCTGGGCGGTGTCATTGCATGACATCGGAGCGTCAGGGTTCTGGGCCATGATGGTGTTCCTCGGGATCCTGGTCGTCGGCTTCCTCTACGAATGGAAGAAGGGCGCTCTCGACTGGGAGTGACCGGAAAGCATACTCATGGGTATCGAAGGCGTCCTCAAGGAAGGCTTTGTCACCACGTCGGTGGACAAGCTGATCAACTGGTCCAAGACCGGTTCGTTGTGGCCCATGACCTTTGGTCTGGCCTGTTGTGCCGTGGAGATGATGCACGCCGGCGCGGCGCGCTACGACATCGACCGGTTTGGCATGCTGTTCCGCCCCAGCCCGCGGCAAAGCGATCTGATGATCGTGGCCGGCACGCTGTGCAACAAGATGGCGCCGGCCTTGCGCAAGGTCTATGACCAGATGGCCGAGCCGCGCTGGGTGCTCAGCATGGGCTCCTGCGCCAATGGCGGCGGCTACTACCACTACAGCTACTCCGTGGTTCGGGGCTGCGACCGCATCGTGCCGGTGGACGTGTACGTTCCCGGCTGCCCGCCCACGGCCGAAGCCTTGTTGTACGGCATCTTGCAGCTTCAGGCCAAGATCCGCCGCGAGAACACGATTGCGCGCTGACATGACGACGGCTTCACTCCAGACCTTGCAAGCGGCACTCGAGCAGGCCTTGGGTGCAGCGGGGCATGACCTCAAGCTCGAGCGTGGCGAACTCACCCTGACCGTGAGCGCTGCGCAGTACGAGCAGGTCGCCCTGCGCTTGCGCGACGATCCGGCACTGCACTTCGAGCAGTTGATCGACCTGTGCGGGCTGGACTACAGCGACTACCGCAACCAACCCTGGGAAGGTCTGCGCTATTGCGTTGTGTCTCATCTGCTCAGCGTGCGCCACAACTGGCGCCTGCGCCTGAAGGTGTTTGCGGCTGACGACGACATGCCGGCGGTGGCCTCGGTGACGCCCATCTGGAACGCTGCCAACTGGTTCGAGCGCGAGGCCTTTGACATGTACGGCATCGTCTTCGAAGGCCATGAAGACCTGCGCCGCATCCTCACCGACTACGGTTTCATCGGGCACCCCATGCGCAAGGATTTCCCGGTCTCCGGTCACGTCGAGATGCGCTACGACCCAGAGTCGCGCCGCGTCATCTACCAGCCTGTGACCATCGAGCCGCGAGAGAACACGCCGCGCGTGGTGCGCGAAGACCAATACGGCGGTCTGCACTGACATGAAACGACCCCCAACCTCGCTGTGCTCGGTGCCCCCCCCAGGGGGCTGTCAGCACCTTCGGAACGGCCGTGCGGTATTGACATGGCAGAAATCAAGAACTACACGCTGAACTTCGGGCCGCAGCATCCGGCGGCGCACGGGGTGCTGCGCCTGGTGCTGGAACTTGATGGCGAGGTCATCCAGCGCGCCGATCCGCACATCGGACTCCTGCACCGCGCCACCGAAAAGCTGGCCGAGAGCAAGACCTACATCCAGTCGCTGCCTTACATGGACCGCCTGGACTACGTGTCCATGATGGCCAACGAGCACGCCTACTGCTTGGCCATCGAGAAGCTGCTGGGCGTGGAAGTGCCCGAGCGCGCCCAGTACATCCGTGTGATGTTCGGTGAGCTCACCCGCATCCTGAACCACCTGCTGTGGCTCGGCTGTCACGGCATGGACTGCGGTGCGATGAACATCCTCATCTACTGCTTCCGTGAGCGTGAGGACATCTTCGACATGTACGAGGCGGTGTCGGGCGCGCGCATGCACGCGGCCTATTTCCGTCCGGGTGGCGTGTACCGGGATCTGCCCGATGCCATGCCGCGGTACAAGGTCAGCCGCATCAAGAACGAGCGGGCCATCAAGGCCCTCAACGAAAACCGCCAGGGGTCCTTGCTGGACTTCATCGAGGACTTCTGCCGTCGATTCCCCAAGAACGTCGACGACTACGAGACCTTGCTCACCGACAACCGCATCTGGAAGCAGCGTACGGTGGGCATCGGTGTGGTGTCGCCCGAGCGCGCCCTGAATCTCGGGTTCACTGGCGCCATGCTGCGTGGCTCCGGCATCGCCTGGGACCTGCGCAAGAAGCAGCCCTACGACGTGTACGACCGCATGGATTTCGACATCCCGGTGGGCGTGAACGGCGACACGTATGACCGCTACCTGGTGCGCATCGAGGAGATGCGCCAATCCAACCGCATCG
>JBILSM010000156.1:0-5935 GCA_044372085.1 Rubrivivax sp. | reverse complement strand
CCGCTCAATCCGCGTTATCGTCGCTGCGTGAACCTGCTCGACGTCACCGATCTGCGCGTCACGCTGCAGACCAGCCGCGGCCCGGCGGATGCGCTGCGCGGCATCTCGTTTTCCATGGCGCGTGGCGACACCGTGGGGCTGATCGGCGAATCGGGCTGCGGCAAGTCCATCACCGCCCTGGCGCTGATGGGTCTGCTGCCCGAAGGCGCGCAGGTCTCGGGCTCCGTCCGTCTGGCGGGACAGGAACTCACCACGCTGGAAGAGGCCGCGTTGTGCGCGCTGCGCGGCGCGAAGATGGGCATGGTGTTTCAGGAGCCCATGACGGCGCTGAACCCGCTGCACACCATCGGGCGGCAGATCGCGGAGTCGCTGCGGCTGCACCGACGCATCAGCGCCCGCGAGGCCCGGGCCGAGGCCCTGCGCCTGTTGGAGCGGGTGCAACTGCCGCAGGCCGCACAGCGCCTCGACGCCTATCCGCACCAGCTTTCCGGCGGCCAGCGCCAGCGCGTGGTGATCGCCATCGCCCTGGCCTGCGGGCCGGACCTGCTGATTGCCGACGAGCCCACCACGGCGCTGGACGTGACCATCCAGCGCGAGGTGCTGGACCTGATCGCCGAACTCGTGGCCGAGGACGGCATGGGCCTGCTGCTCATCAGCCACGACCTGGGCGTGATGGCGCAGACGGTGCGCCGCATGCTGGTGATGTACGCCGGCACGGTGGTGGAAAGCGGGCCCACGGCAGAAGTGTTTCAACGCCTGGCCCACCCCTACACGCGCGGCCTGTTCGCGGCGCGTCCGCGCATCGGCCTGCCTCGCGGCACGCGGCTGTCCACCATCCCCGGCAAGGTGCCGGAACTGGCCGACATGCCCGCAGGTTGCCCCTTCGCTGAACGCTGCAGCCAGGCTGAAGACCGCTGCCGCACGGCCGATCCGCCGAACGTGGCCGTGGCGCCGGGGCACTTTGCGCGGTGCGTGAAGGCCGACGCATGGACCGAGGCGCCGTTGCAGGATGCCCTTGCATGAGCCCTGGCACCCGCCCATCCGACAGCCGCGTTCTGCCATTCCAGGCCTGGTGGGCACGGACCGCTCAAGGGGCCACCGCATGACCGAGCCCCTGCTCGTCATCGACCACGTCAGCAAGCAGTACCGCCTGCCGCGCGAGCACCTGCTGGCGGCCGCCCCGGTGGTGCAGGCGCTGGACGATGTGAGCTTCACGCTGCAGCCCGGGCGCAGCCTGGGCATCGTGGGCGAGTCGGGCTCGGGCAAGAGCACGCTGGCGCGCCTGGTGATGGCGCTGGAGGCCCCCACCGCCGGGCGGGTGCTGCTGGACGGTCAGGACCTGAACACGCTGTCAGCGGCGCAACTGCGCCGCGCCCGCTCCCAGGTGCAGATGGTGTTCCAGGACCCGTACGGCTCGCTGGACCCGCGCCGCACCGTGGGCCAGACCGTGGCTGAGCCGCTGACCGTGCTGCATGGCGCTTCGCGCAGCGAGCAGCGCACGCGCGCCGGTGAGGCGCTGGAGGCCGTGGGCCTGCGCGCGGCCGACCTCGCCAAGTACCCGCACGAGTTTTCTGGCGGCCAGCGACAGCGCATTGCCATTGCGCGCGCCCTCATCACGCGGCCCAAGCTCATCGTGGCCGATGAGCCCGTGAGCGCGCTCGACGTCTCGGTGCAGGCCCAGGTGCTGAACCTGATGCAGGACCTGCAGGACGGGTTCGGCGTGACCTACCTCTTCATCAGCCACGACCTGAGCGTGGTGGACCTGGTGTGCGACGAAGTGGTGGTGTTGCAGTCCGGCCGCATCGTCGAGCAAGGCCCGCCGCAGCGCCTGTTCCAGCGCCCCGAACACCCCTACACGCAACGCCTGTTGGCGGCGGTGCCCGGCCTGGTGCCGCCGGCCCCTGCGGGCGTCGCAAAATCAGCCTGACACTTCACCATCCCCATCCCTGAAGGAGCGCCTCATGGATCTGTCCCGCCGTCACCTCAACACCCTGCTGGCCGGCGTGCCGCTGGCTGGTGCCTTGCCCGAAGCCCTGGCCCAATCGCGCAAGGACAGCGCGGTCATCGCCATGGTGCTGGAGCCGCCCGGCCTGGATCCCACCACCGCGCCTTCGGCGGCCATTGGCGAGATCGTGCACTACAACGTGCTGGAAGGCCTCACCAAGATCCAGATGGACGGCGCGGTCACGCCGCTGCTGTCCGAGACCTGGGGCCACACGCCCGACGGCAAGACCTACACCTTCAGGCTGCGCAAGGGCGTGAAGTTCTCCGACGGCTCGGCCCTGACGGCCGAAACGGTGAAGTTCAGCTTCGAGCGCGCCAAGGCCCCGGGCAGCACCAACAAGGCGAAGAAGGCGGTGTTCGACAACATCTCCAGCGTGGTGGTGCACGACGAGCACACCGTCATCCTGGTGCTGGACAAGGCGGACTCCACCCTGCCCTTCCGCCTGGGCGAGAACACGGCCGTCATCCTGCACCCCAACAGCGCTGCCACGGCCGCCACCAAACCCGTGGGCACGGGGCCCTACAGGTTCGAGAACTGGGCCAAGGGCAGCGCCGTCACGCTGGTGAAATGGGACGGCCACCGCGACGCGGCCAAGGTCAAGCTCAAGAAGGTGACCTTCCGCTTCATCAACGACCCGGCCGCCCAGGTGGCCGCCCTGCTGGCCGGCGACATCGACGGCATGCCGCGCTTCGGCGCGCTGCCCTCGCTCAAGCAGTTCCAGGCCGACAAGCGGTTCACGGTGGAAGTGGGCAGCACCGCGGGCAAGGGCCTGCTGGCCATCAACAACCGCAAGGCGCCGCTGAACGACGTGCGCGTGCGCCGCGCCATCACCCACGCCATCGACCGCAAGGCCTTCATCGACGGCGCGCAGGAAGGGCTGGGCAAGCCCATCGGCAGCCATTTCGCGCCCACCGACATCGGCTACCAGGACCTGACCGGTCTGTACCCGCACAACCCGGACAGGGCCCGCGCGCTGCTGAAGGAGGCCGGCATCAACGGCCCGCTGAACCTCACGCTGACGCTGCCGCCCCCAGCCTACGCCCGCAAGGGCGGCGAGATCATCGCGGCGCAACTGGCCAAGGTGGGCATCAACGCGAAGATCGAGAACGTGGAGTGGGCGCAGTGGCTCAGCGGCCCGTTCAAGGGCAACTTCGACCTCACCATCATCAACCACGTGGAGCCGCTGGACTACGCCACCGCCTACGCTGACCCGGGCTACTACTTCGGCTACGACAGCGCCAGGTTCCGCGGCCTGGTGGCCACGCTGGCGGCCACGTCCAACGGCCAGGAGAAGGGCCGGCTGTGGCGCGAGATCCAGCGCCAGCTGGCCGAGGATGCCGTCAACGCCTGGATCTGGAACCCGGCGCAGGTGGCGGTGTTCCGCAAGGGCCTCAAGGGCCTGTGGAACAGCTCGCCCATCTTCGCCAACGACATGGCCGCGGTCAGTTGGTCCTGAGCTGGTCTTGATCTGGTCTTGAGCCGAGGTTGAATGTCAGCACTTCATGAACTGAGCGCGGCGCAGCTGTCGCGCCTGTACGCCACAGGCGAAGCCTCGCCCGTGGAGGTCACCCAGGCGGTGATCGCCCACATCGCCCGCTGGGAGCCGCGGCTGTGCGCGCTGTACGCCTACGCCCCCGACGGCGCGCTGCAGCAAGCCCGTGCAAGCGAGGCCCGCTGGCGGGCCGGGCAGGCGCTCTCGCCCCTGGACGGCGTGCCGCTCACGCTCAAGGAGAACATCGCCACCAAAGGCGTGCCCCTGCCGGCGGGCACGGCCGCCACGGTGCTCACGCCCGCGGCCGAAGACGCACCGCCGGCTGCGCGGATGCGCGAGGCCGGCTGCGTGCTGCTGGGCAAGACCACCATGCCCGACTACGGCATGCTGACCTCGGGGCTGTCGAGCTTTCACCACCTGTCGCGCAACCCGTGGAACTTGGCGCTCAACCCCGGCGGCAGCAGCGCCGGGGCCGCAGCGGCGGCGGCGGCGGGTTACGGCCCGCTGCACGTGGGCACCGACATCGGCGGCTCCATCCGCCTGCCGGCCGGGCTGTGCGGCCTGTTCGGCCTGAAGCCCAGCCTGGGGCGCATCCCCATCAAGCCGCCCTATGCCGGGCGCGTGGCCGGGCCCATGACCCGCACCGTCACCGATGCCGCGCTGATGATGCGCCCGCTCACCAAACCTGACTGGCGCGACACCACCAGCCTGCCGGCGCATGCCATCGACTGGGACGACCTGCACATCGAGCTGCGCGGCCTGCGCATCGGCCTGCAGTTGGAGGCCGGCTGGGGCCTGCCGGCCGATGCCGAAACGCAGGCGGCGGTGCAGGCCGCGGCGCGCGCCTTCGAGGCGGCGGGCGCCATCGTTGAGCCGCTGGGACCGTTTTCCACCCGCGCCATGGCCGATGGCCTGGACCGTTTCTGGCGTATGCGCTCGTACCTGGACATGAGCGCCCTCCCGCCCGAGCGCCAGGCCATGGTGCTGCCTTATATCCGCGACTGGGTGGCCACGGGGGCGACGCTCACCGCTGCCGAGGTGTTCCACGGCTACAGCCAGATGGCCGCGCTGCGCGACGCGGCGGTGACGGCCTGCCAGCCCTTCGACTTCGTTCTGTCACCGGTGAACCCGGTGTCCAGCTACCCGGCGGACTGGGCCAGCCCGATCAACGACCCGGCGCGCCCCTTCGAGCACATCCCCTTCACGCTGCCCTACAACATGAGCGAGCAGCCGGCGGCCAGCATCGATTGCGGCGTTACCGCGGGCGGCCAGCCCATCGGGCTGCAGATCGTGGGACAGCGGCATGACGACATCGGCGTGATGCGCATGGCCCGCGCCTGGGAGCAGATGCGGCCCGTGCCGCGGCCCTGGCCACAGCCGCCGGGAACAACCCCAACGTGAATTCGCCCGACCTGCGCGGCAACCCCACGGGCACGGCGTCCAACGCCGCGCGCGACCATGCCGAGCGCGCGCTGTGGCGCATGATGTCCTTCTACGACACGCCGCTGGCCGACCTGGACGCCGCCGCGCAGGCCGACCCGGGCTGGGCCTTGCCGCACGTGATGAAGGCGGGCTTTCTGCTCAGCCTGACCGAGCCGGGGCTGGTGGACGAGACCGCTGCCCACCTGGCCCAGGCCCGCGCGCTGGAACGCAGTTGCACCCTGCGCGAACGCGCGCACCTGGAGGCCGTGCAGCAGGTGCTGGACGGCCGCTGGGCCGCGGCCTGCCGCACCTGGGACGAACTGCTGCTGGAGCACCCGCGCGACGCCTTGGCGCTGCAATGGGCCCAGTTGTGGGACTTCTACCGTGGAGACGCCTCCGGGCTGCGCCTGCGCGCGGCGCGCGCCCTGCCCGAATGGGACGAGGCGGACCCGCTCTTCGCCTACGTGCTGTCGCTGCACGCCTTCGGCCTGGAGGAGTGCAACCTCTACCCGCAGGCCGAGGAGGCGGGCCGCCGGGCCTTGCAGCTCAACCCGCGCGTGCCCTGGGCCGTGCACGCCGTGGCCCATGTCATGGAGATGCAGGGCCGCTTCGAGGAAGGCGCGGCCTGGCTGCGTCAGCACCAGGGCGTGTGGGCCGAAGGCAACGGCTTCGCCTGCCACCTGTGGTGGCACAAGGCCTTGTTCCGTTTGGAGGGCTTGGACACGGCGGGCGTGCTGCGCGTGGTCGACCGGCAGCTCAGCGGTGACGCTCTGCAGATCACGCTGCAGCGCGTGGACGCGGCGGCCATGCTGTGGCGGCTGCACCTGGTGGGCGAAGACGTGCAGGCGGCCGCGCGCGCGCTGGCCCAGGGTTGGCCGCTGCAGGACGCCCTGGCCGGCTACTACGCCTTCAACGACGTGCACGCCATGGCTGCGCTGCTGATGGCCGGCGAGGTGGGGCGGGCGGAGTCCTGGCTGGCCCGCTGCGCCCAGCGGGCCATGTCGGCGGACGATGCC
>JBILSM010000061.1:0-18054 GCA_044372085.1 Rubrivivax sp. | reverse complement strand
CTGGCCGGTCTTGGCGCCCTGAACACGCAAGACAGCTTCCTGTTGCAACCCGTGACCTACGCGGCGGGCCTGATGCGGCGTGAACTGACGCAAACCGACGGCATTGCCGCGGCTTCGCCCGTGGTGTCCAAGGCGGAGACAGCCAACAAGGGCACTGGCGCCCTGACCAGCCTGAAGATCCAACAGCCTGGCTCCGATCTGGTGCTGGCGTTGCAGACCTCCAGTGTGGTGCTGCGTTTCACCGGCCCCACCACCTTGAGCGTCACCCCCCCCGTGAACGGCACCAGTTCCCTGACCTGGACGCCGGGCCAGGCCCTCACATTAGGGGGCGCGGACCTGATGATCACCGGCCAGCCCAAGCCCGCGGACGTGGCCACGGGATTCGCCGGTGACGCCTTCGTCCTCTCCGCCACCACCCAGACCCGCCAGAACAATGGCAATGCCCTGGCCCTGGCGGCGCTGGCCGACACGGCCTTCGTGGGCCGCACCGGCTCCGGCGCCGGTACGGGCGGGACCACCTTCACCGACGCCTACGCCGCAGGCATCACCGACATCGGCACACGTGTCCAGGGGGCTGCCACCGCCTCCGAGATCTCTACCGCCGTGGCCGACCAGTTGCAACTGCGCAAATCTGCAGTGGACGGGGTCAACCTCGATGAGGAGGCCGCTCGCCTGATCCAGTCGCAGCAGGCTTACCAGGCCTCTGCCAAGGTGCTGCAGGTGGCGCAGACCATCTTCGACACCTTGTTGCAGACCACGGCTTGATGAACCCAGGATGAATGCTCCATGAGGATCGCCACCGCCACCCAGTTCGACCGGTCCGTCGACATGATTCAACGGCGTCAGCAGTCCCTGCAGAACTCTCAGGAACAGCTGGTCAGCGGAAAGCGGGTCACGCGTGCCAGCGACGACCCCGTGCAGGCCGCGCGTGCCGAGCGCGCCCTGGCGCAGGACACCCGCCTGGAAGCGCGCCAGCGCTCGCTGGAGGCCAGCCGCCAGACCATGGCCCAGACCGAATCGGCCCTGGGCGATGCTCAGGGCATCATGCAGCGCATGCGCGAACTGGTGGTGCAGGCGGGTAACGCCGCCACTGACGATGCCGGCCGCAAGACCATTGCCACCGAGCTGCGCGGGCTGCGCGAGCAACTGCTGGGCATCGCGAACCAGCAGGACGGCTTGGGCGGGTACCTGTTCGCAGGTCAGGGCGGAGCGGGCGTTCCGTTCGTCCAGGGACCCGCGGGCGTCGAGTTCAAAGGGGTACCCGGGGGCATGGCCGCCACGTCGACGGAAGAACTGCCCTTGTATCTGGACGGCGCCGCCACCTGGATGCAGGCGCCCACGGGCAACGGCGTGTTCGCCACGTCCTATGCAGGTGCGGTGGCCCCGGCCCATGACACCCGGATGTGGATCAACGCGGGTCAGGTGGTCACGCCATCGGCCTTGACGGGCCTGGGCTACGAGCTGAGCTTTACGGGCAGCGCCGCGGCCGGCTTCACGGTGTCTGTGGAAGACGATGACGGCAACGTGCAGACCTTCCCCTACGTCGCCGGGAAGGCCCTGGAGTTCGACGGCCTATCGGTGACGCTGGCCGGCACGCCGGTTCCCGGACAGGACGTTTTCAAGATCGAGCCTTCGACGCGAAGCCTTTCGCCGTTCGGTGTGGTGGAGGGGCTGATTGCGGACCTGGAATCGGGCGGAAGGACAGGGGCACAGAAGGCCCAGACTGTAGCCAGTGGCCTGCGTGACCTGGACTCCACCTTGGGCGTGTTGACATCAACGCGTGCGCAACTGGGCTGGCGCATGGAGCAGGCCGAAGGCACCGAGGCCCGCCTGACCGACGGCCGCCTGGCAGCGCAGGCGCAGCGCTCTGCGGCGGAGGATGTGAACATGGCCGAGGCGGTGTCGGAGTTTCAAGCGCAGCAAACCAGTTACGATTCCGCGTTGAAGGCTTACTCGATGGTGCAACGGATGTCGCTGTTCGAGTACATCCGCTGACCCCGCCACAGGCGGGTGTTCGACCAACCGCCTGCGGCCTCCATGCAAGACTCCCCCCTCCTGGGCCAGATACTTCTGGGTTACGCACCGATCGTGGGCCCTGGTGGCCAGACCAGCGGTATCCAACTGGCCTTGATGCCGGCCCAGTCGGAGACGCGCCTGGATGCGGCCGAACTGCTGAAGTTGCTGGTGCATGCATTTCCGGGCCAGCAGATGCCCAGAGGAGGCGCCCTCCTGGACGTGCTGCTCAACATCGTCAGCGAGTCGCTGTTGGATGACCTGATGGGGTTGCAACCGCCCCCGCACTTCGGGCTTGAGCTTCCGGCCTTCATGACTTCTGGTGCCGATCGTGCCGTGCGTTTCCGGGAGTTGCACGATCGGCAGGTTTCTCTCGTCGCCAAGGGTTGGTCCGTGTCCAGCCTGCCCGAGTCCTTGCTGCAGTCGTTTCACGCGCTGATTGTCGATGCCGCCGACGTGGACCTGGGCATTGATCGGCCGCCTTCCAGCGGTCCGCGCAAGCTGAACACCTATATTGAGGGGGTTCGCAGCACTGCTGAACTGGACCTGGCTTTTGCTTCAGGCGCCCAGGGAGTGCTGGGCTTGCCTGAGGCTCAGGTGTTTCCCAGCCGGGCAGGCCTGGCTTCAGAGCTGCTAGTCGTTATCGAGTTGATGCATCTGGCTGATCGCAAGGGTCCTTTCGATCAGATGCAGACGCTGATGCAGTCGGATGCCGCGCTGGGCTCAAGATTCCTGCGCCTTGTCAATTCCCCCGCCTTCGGTTGGCGAGTGGAGGTGCCCAGCTTCGCGCACGCTTTCCTGCTCCTCGGGCCCGGGCGACTGATGAAGTGGCTGGCCTTGCTGCTGGTCTGGTCAGTTCCCGGTGAGCATGCCCGTCCCTTGTCGCGATTGGCGGTGCGCCGCGGCCTGGCGATGTCGGCCTTGGCGCGGGGGACCGGTCAGCCGAACCTGCAGGACGAGATGTTCATCTGCGGCGTTCTGTCCTTGCTCGACAAGATGACGGGCATGGCCTTCCAGGATCTCATCGCCTTGTTGCCCATCCCGGCGAGGGTTCAGGCATCGGTGACAGGTGCCGCCGGTCCGTATGCGAAACACCTGGATCTGCTGGTCGCGGTCGAAGAGGCCTCATTCGCCGAGATCACCGAAGTAGGCGAAAGCCTGATGATCGCGCAGGGCGATGTGAACCGCGCCGTCATTTCAGCCTTGGCCGCTGTTCGCCGGCTTGAGGCCTGAGCGGGTGATTGGCAGATGACCCTCTCAGACGTCCTGACCTCTCTTGTGTCGGCGGCGGGTCTGGGGTTGCTCAGGGTCCGGCATGGTCTGATCGTGGAGGCCAACGAGACGGCCTCATCGCTGCTCGGCACCGTGCCACAGGCCCTGGTCGGTACATCGCTGCGCGACGCCCCGTGGTCTGCGAGCACGGTTTTCAGCGATCTGTGTGACCTGCATGACCAGGTGGTGACCGCTAAGGCGCCGCTCGCGGTCGTGGAGGGGCAGGCGCGATGGCAGCCTGCCGATGGAAGCCCGGGTACCGTGCGCTTGTGGGGTGCCCTGGCGGCGCGGGAGGCCGATGCCGCGCCGCAGGTTCTGCTGTGCCTGGTCCCACCTTCGCAAGACCCGCGGGCTCAACAGGCCGCCTTGCTCGGGGCCAGAGCTCAGGTGTCGTTGCAGCGCATGCTGGAAACAGCTCCCATGGCCATGGCGCTGTTCGAGTGGCCTTCCGGTCGACTGCAGCAGATGAATCTCCTGGCGGAGGAATTCCTGGGCGCATCCATGGTGACCCTGCTGGGCCGCACACCTGAGCAGTGGATCGACTCCGGGCCGGTGGCCCAGGCGGCCGAACCTTGTGCCAGCCTCATGGCGAACCTGGAACTCGCTGCAGAGTTTCCTTCAGGCGTTCGCCGGGAGGTGGTTCGAGCGATGGCGGACGGTTCATCCACGCGTGTGTGGGACATGCGCCTGGTGTCGGCCAGTGCCCAGGAACACTCGGCGCAGGGTCAGATCCTGCTTGTCGCGACAGAGGTCACGGACCTGCGCGCGGCTGAGCAGGAACGCTTCGATGCGGCCATCGCGCAGCGAGGCATGCTGGTGCAGGAGGTTCACCACCGCATCAAGAACAATCTTCAGGGCGTGGCCGGCCTGCTCCAGCAGGCCTCGGCCCGCTTCCCAGAGGTGGCCCCCATCCTCTCGGACGCGGTCGGCCAGTTACAGGCCATCGCCCAGGTGTATGGACTGCAGGTGGGCTCCAGTGGCCCGGTGGTGCTGTCCGGTCTTCTCAAAGCCGTGGCTACTGCGGTGCAGAAGACCTTTCATCATCCCATCGAGGTTGAGATCGAAGGCGCCGAGCCCGAGCGGTGGCGTCTGCCCGAGGCCGAGGCCATTCCCGTGGCGTTGACCGCCAACGAACTGCTGACCAATGCCATCAAGCACGGGTCGAAACACCCGGTGACCTGCCGCTTCAGGGCCGCAGCGGCCGATGTCACGCTGGAGATCGTCAGCCGGGGTACCCTTAGAGAGGGTTTTGATCTTGCCGGGGTTCCCTCGGGCGCCAGCGGTCTGGGGTTGGTGCGCGCCCTGTTGCCTCGGCGCGCGGCGGAGTTCACTCTCGTGCAGGAGGGCGCCGAGGTGGTGGCCCGGGTGTTGCTGCGCCCGCCCGCGGTGCGCAAAGATGGCTGAATCTTTGCAAGCCCGAAGACCGGCGGAGCCGGGCCTGCCGGTGGTGCCTGGAAGAGGATAATTCCAGCATGGCTGCAAAAGGAAAGATCCTCGTCGTCGACGACGACCGCTTGGTGCTCGCGATGGTGACCCATGGCTTGTCGCAGGCGGGCTATGAGGTCATCGACGCGGACAATGGTGACGACGCCATCCTGCTGGCGCGCCAGCACCGGCCGGACATCGCCTTGCTCGACATCCGCATGGAGGGCAAGACCGGCTTCGACGTGGCGCAGTACTTGCGCGAGGTGGGGCACACGCCGTTCGTGTTCCTGTCGGCGTTCTCTGATGAGGAGACCGTTGCCAAGGTCAAGGCGCTGGGGGCGCTGGCCTACCTGGTCAAGCCGCTGGAAGTGGGGCAGATCGTGCCCACCATCGACGCGGCCTACGCCCGAGCCCAGCAGATGAAGGCGGCGGAGCACGCGCAGGCGCAGCAGTTGCCCCAGGAACCGACAGATGATGCTTCCGCCCTGGAGGCCCTGGTGCCGATGGCGGTGGGCGTGCTGATGCATCGCTTTTCCCTGAACAGGCCCGAAGCCCTGGCGCGCCTTCGCAAGCTGGCCGCAGCGGAGATGCGTTCCGTTGCTGCGCAGGCGCAGCGGGTGGTGCTGGCAGTGGAAGAGTTGGCGGCGACGCGGGACGCCTAGGGCGGCCGGGCCGTCCACGGTCCGCAGTCTTCAGGTCTTGATCGTGAAGCAAAACCGCGAGCCCTGGCCCGGCTGCGATTCGGCCCAGATGTCCCCGCCATGGCGGCGCACGATGCGCTGCACAGAGGCCAGGCCCACACCCGTGCCCGGAAAGTCTTTTGCGCTGTGCAGCCGCTGAAAAAGGCCGAACAGCCTTTCGGCGGACCGCATGTCAAAACCTGCTCCGTTGTCCCGAACCTCGAAGACGCGTCGCCCTTCCTGGTCTGTTGCCCTCACCTGAATGCTGGGGCAAGCGGTCCTGCTGGTGTACTTCCAGGCGTTGGACAGCAGGTTCTCCATGAGCTGCCGCATCAGGGTGGGGTCGCCGAGCACCTGGAGGTTGGGCTCGATGTCTGCCTGGACCATGCGTTCGGGCTGGGCCCGGCGAAGGTCTTCCAGGATGTAGGCTGCCAGTTGGCTGAGGTTGACTGGCTGCCTGGCCAAAGGCTGGCTGGACAGTTGCGCCAGCGAGAGCATGGCGTCGATCATCGCGTTCATTCGCGCCGCTGCTGCCAGGATACGGTCCAGATGGTCGTTGGCGATACGGTCCATCTGCCGGCTGTAGTCTTCCTTCAGGATACGGGCGAAACCGTCCACCACCCTCACCGGCGCCCGCAGATCGTGGGACACCGTGTAGCTGAAGGAAAGTGCTTCGTCGTGGGCGGGTGCGGGTGCGGGCGCTGAAACCTGTAGCGACGTGACCTCGGCATGAGAGGGCCCCTCTGGTGCCGGTTGCGCAGCGCTGCTGGCCCTCTCCAGCCGAGGCGTGTGATTCGTATCGGCGGGGCCACCTGCCTGCTCCGTCGGCTTCGAGGCCGAAACCCTCCTGCCCCAGGCGTAGCCCAGGGCGCAAGACAAGGCCACCACCACAGCCAGCACCAGCAGCACAACGGCCAGCAACCAAGGCCCGGTGGTCACAGCCACTGCCGGCGTCTGAGCCGCCAACGGCAGCGGCACGAAGGCTGTGGCCAGCAGGGCCGCCCAGCCCGACACAGTGGCGACCCGACGGGGCGGCAGCAGTCGCATCCTCATAAGTGGAGATTTTACGGACAGGCCGAGGCTGCCACCCGATACGGGACGCGGTTACGAGGTCCTTGTGCACGGTTTCAGGCGTGCGGCGCTGGTGGTGACTCTGGTTGCGGCTATGCTTGCTGCCCATCCATGTGAAGCTCGTGACACCCGCATCCGCCCCTCCGGAAGACTCGCTGCCCTCGGTGCTGCTCGTCGACGATGACGAAACCAACTTGATGTTGACGGCGATGGCATTGCGCAGCCGAGGGTTTGGGGTGACCCAGTTCTCCACGGGCCGGGCCGCGCTGGAATACCTGTGCAGCAAGGTTCCCGATATCGTGGTCCTGGACGCCCTGATGCCGGACCTGGACGGATTCGTCACCTGCGAGCGGCTGCGAGCCCTGTCGACCCTGGAGCACGTGCCGGTGCTGATGCTCACAGGCCTAGACGATGACGAGTCGATCAACCGGGCCTACCGCGCGGGTGCCACCGATTTCTTCGTGAAGACGCCGCAATGGAGCCTGCTGGAAGGACGCTTGCGTTACCTGCTCAGGGCCTCGCGCACCCAGCAGGAGTTGCTGCGCAGCCGAGCTCGTCTGGCGCGAGCACTGGACCTTTCGCGCATGGGCGGTTTCGACTGGCACCCCTTGCCCGAGCGCTGGGAAGGCCGGCTCGAGTTGTCCGCGGAGGCTTACCCGGTGATCGGCTTGACCCCGGGTGTTCCCATCGGGCTGCGACGCCTGATCCGCATGGTGGCCCGTACAGACAGGCGCACCGTGCTGAGCATGCTGGGTACCTTCAGGACCCACCGCTCGGTGCTGGCCACTGACGTGGCCATAGAGCTGCCCGACGGAAGGCGCCGTGTCATCCATCTGGAGGCCGAGCCCGACAACCCGGGTCCTGGCGGTAATTGCAGCTACACCGGCGTCGTTCAGGACGTCACCGACCGTCGGACAGCGGAGGACAAGATCCGCCATCTGGCGAACTTCGATTCCCTTACCGGGCTGCCCAACCGCCGGCAATTGCTGTGGCGCACCGAGCGTGCGTTGGAGCACTCCCGGCGCCAAGGTCATCTGTGTGGCTTGTTGCTGATTGACCTGGACCGCTTCAAAGTCATCAACGACACCTTGGGCCACGCCGCTGGAGACGAACTCCTGGCCGAGGTGGCCAAGCGCTTGCGTTCGTGCGTCCGTCACAGCGAACAGGTGACCGAGGTGCCCACGGATACGGGCGGTACGCGTGCCCACCGGACGCTGGAGGCCGTGGGGAGGCTGGGGGGTGACGAGTTCGTCGCCCTCCTGCCCGAGGTGACCGCTGAGCAGGACGCCGAGCGCGTGGCTTCCCGCATTCTGGAGTCCATGAAGGCACCCGTCTACGTGGCCGGGCAGGAGTGCATCGTCACGGCCAGTGTCGGCGTGGCCCTGTTCCCGCGTGATGGCCAGAACATGCTGGACCTGATGCGCAATGCGGACGTGGCCATGTACTCGGCCAAGGCCTCCGGGCGCAATGCCACGGCGGTGTACGCGCCCGGCCTGTCGACAACAGGGCGCGAGCGCCTGGAGATGGAGGCGGCGCTGTACAAGGCCCTGGAACGGCATGAACTGGTGTTGCATTACCAGCCTAAGGTCGATGTTCAGCAGGCCTGCGTAGTGGGAGCCGAAGCGCTGATGCGCTGGAAGCGTGGGGGGCGACTCGTGCCCCCGGGGGACTTCATCCCGCTGGCCGAGGAGATCGGTCTGATCATGCCCATGTCGCAGTGGGCCTTGGGCGAAGCTGCCAGGCAGCTGCGGATCTGGCGAGACTGCTTCGGGTTCAGCCATTCCATTGCCGTCAATCTGCCTAGCCGGCTCTTCGAGCGGGCCGATCTGGTGGACCATATCCAGCGCAGCGCCCTGGACAGCGACGTGCCCTTGGGTTCGATTCAGCTGGAGATCACCGAGACCGGCCTGATGAAAGGGCAGCAGGGCGTGTTTCCCGCGCTGCGCCAGCTGAACGACCTCGGCGTGAGGATTTCCATCGACGACTTCGGCACGGGCTATTCCTCCTTGTCGTACCTGACCACGCTGCCCATCTCGGAGCTCAAGATCGACGGCAGCTTTGTGCGCGACCTTGGCCGCACGCCGCAGAGCGAAGCGGTGGCTTCGGCCATCATTGCGTTGTCGCGCTCGCTGGGCCTGGGCGTGGTGGCTGAAGGGGTGGAGACCGCGCGCCAGGCGCAGGTGCTGTACGGCCTGGGATGCAACGTGATGCAGGGCTATCTGTTCAGCCGTCCGCTGCCCGCCGAGGATTTCGAGAGCTGGGTGTCCCGGGCCCGTCTGCTGCCCCAGCCACCCTGGATCGAGATGATCGACACGCCGCAAGCGTAGGCCGATGAGACAGCTTCGATGGCCCAGCCGCGCAGCCAAGCTTGGTGCTGGCGCACTTTCAGCCCGCTGGCGCGGGCGAGGTCGTTGGCGGAAGCGGTGAGATTCGAACTCACGGACGGGTTCCCCCGTCGCCGGTTTTCAAGACCGGTGCCTTAAACCGCTCGGCCACGCTTCCTCAACCCTGGATTGTGCCTTGACCCGGCGCCTGCGCCTGAGGGCAAGCCACCTGGAACAGTTCGCGCCGTCCACCGTCCACCCGCACCGCGCTCAGGCGTCCCCCCCACACGCATCCGGTGTCCAGGCCCAGCAGGTCGGGCCGATCAACCAGGCCCAGGGTGCTCCAGTGGCCGAAGGCTACGGGTTGGCCGGCGCTGCGCCGGCCCGGGGTGTCGAACCAGGGGTAAAGCCCGGCCGGCTTGGCCTCCAGGCCCTCCTTGGTCTTCAGGTCGAGCGTGCCGTCCTCGGTGCAGAAGCGGATGCGGGTCAGGGCATTGACGATGAAGCGCAGCCGGTCTGCGCCCTGCAAGGTATCGTCCCATCGGGCCGGCTCGTTGCCGTACATGGTGGCCAGGAAGGCGGGCAGTTCCGGCCCGGCCAGCATGGTGGACACCTCCTGCGCCAGGGCCAGGGTTTGCGCCGCGTCCCAGGACGGTGGCAGGCCGGCGTGCACGCAAAGCCAGCCGTCCTCCATCAGGGCCAGGGGCTGGTGGCGCAGCCAGTCCAGCCAGTGGGCACGGTCCGGGGAGTCCAGCACGGGCTGCAGGGTGTCGCTGCGGTGGGCCTTGCGAACCCCATGCGCCACGGCCAGGAGGTGCAGGTCGTGGTTGCCCAGCACGCAGCGTGCCGAGTGGCCCAGGGCGGCCAGGCGCTGCAGCACCTGCAGCGAAGTGGGCCCGCGGTTGACCAGGTCGCCCAGTACCACCAGGCGGTCGCGCGAGGGCGAGAAGCCTGCCTCGTCCATCAGGCGGTTCAGGGGGTCGCAGCAGCCTTGCAGGTCACCAATGAGCAGGATCATGGGAGGATTCTGCTACCCTTGCCGCCCCTGAACTGCCACCGCCCGCACGGGCGGCGCGCATGGACCTTGCACTGCTGATCTTTCTGATCTTTCTGAACGGCGCCTTCGCGATGTCGGAGATGGCGCTCACCGCCAGCCGCAAGGCGAGGTTGCAGGTGATGGTGGAAGCCGGCGAGGGTGGTGCTCAGGCTGCGATGGACCTGCACGAGAACCCGACCAAGTTCCTGTCCACGGTGCAGATCGGCATCACCTCAATCGGCGTGCTCAACGGCATCGTGGGTGAGGCGGCGTTCTCTCCGCCGCTGGCTGCCTGGATCACCGAACACTTCGCGGTGACGGCGCAGGCCGCGCAACTCACGTCCACTGCATTGGTGGTGGTGATCATCACCTTCCTCACCATCATCTTTGGCGAGTTGGTCCCCAAGCGTGTGGGGCAGATGTTCCCTGAGACGGTGGCGCGGCTGGTCTCGCGCCCCATGAACTGGCTGTCCGCGGCCACGCGGCCCTTTGTGCTGCTGCTGGGCGCCAGTACAGAGGGCGTGTTGCGCTTGCTGGGCTTGAAGGGTCAGGTGGCTCGCAGCGTGACCGAAGAGGAGATCGCCGCCAGCCTGGAAGAAGGCCTGGACGCCGGCGTGATCGAGGCGCAGGAGCACCAGATGGTGCGCAACGTCTTTCGCCTGGACGACCGCCAGATCGGCTCCATGATGGTGCCGCGCGCCGAGATCGCCTGGCTGGACGTGAATGCACCGCTGGAGGAAACCCTGGCCACCATGGCCGAGAACGGGCGCTCGCGCTACCCCGTGTGCCGTGGCGGCCTGGACGACGTGATTGGCGTGCTGCCGGCACACCGTCTCGTGACACCTGTGGTGCGCGGGCAGGCGCTGAACCTGGCAGACCACCTCCAGGCGCCGGTGTTCGTCCCGGAAACGCTCTCGGGCATGGAACTGCTGGAGCACCTGCGGGCCTCCACCAGCGAGCTCGTGTTCGTGGTGGACGAGTATGGGGCTGTGCAGGGCTTGATCACCGAGCGCGACGTGCTGGAGGCCATCACGGGCGAGTTCACCGTGCCCTCTGGCGAGGACGCCTGGGCTGTCAAGCGCGAGGATGGCAGCTGGCTGATGGACGGACTGATCCCCGTGCCGGAGATGAAGGACCGCCTGGATCTGCGTGAGCTTCCAGAAGAGGACCGAGGCCGCTACAACACGCTGGCCGGCATGATCATGCTCTTGCTGGGCCGCCTGCCAGCCACCACCGATGCGGTGGAATGGGAAGGCTGGCGCTTCGAGGTGGTGGATCTCGACGGCAAGCGCGTGGACAAGGTACTGGTCAGCGCCCTCACACCCCAAACCCAAGGAGAAGACTGAGTGATCAACCCCGCCCTGTTCAAGAAGGCCGCCGCCGTCGACACTGCGGCGCACCGCGGCTGGCGTATCGCCCCCGCCCGACCCAACTGGTCGGTGGCGTCGGAGCTGAATGCGATGTTCATCGCGTCGGTGGAGTTTGGCGACGCCTGCGTGGAATACCCCATCGTCTTCGTCAATGCAGGCAACGACCCCCAGGGCAAGCGGCAGATCGCGCCCGTGGCCGTCTTCGGCTTGCGCGAAAAGGAGAACCTCTATCTGGAGCAGGGTGGCACCTGGCGTGCCAGCTACCTGCCCGCGCTGCTGCAGGCCTACCCCTTTGGCATCGCACGCGTGGACGACACGCGCGTGGTGGTGGTGATTGACGAGGCCTGGTCGGGCTGGTCGCAAACCGAGGGTACTGCGCTCTTCAACGATGACGGCCAGCCCAGTGAGCACCTGAGCGCCGTGCGCAACCAGTTGGAGAAGATCGAGGCCGAGGTGCAGCGCACGCGTCTGTTCGGCGAGGCCCTGGTCCAGGCTGACCTGCTGACCGAGATGCGCTTCGATGCCACGTTGCCGGACGGCAAGACCCTCACGGTCGATGGCTTCCTGGCCGTGGACGAGAAGAAGTTCGCTGCCCTCAGTGACGCGAAGGTGCTGGAGCTGCACAAGAACGGCGCACTGGGCCTGATCCATGCCCACCAGATTTCCATGCGCCACATGCGCCGGCTGGTGGAGTGGCGCCAGCAGCGCGAAGCCGCCTCCACCGCCTCTGCGGTCTGAGGCCCCGCCCTGCAACGCCCGAGCGCACGTTCTCCGCACCCTCCATGACCGTCCAGTTGAAGAAGCCGGTGGCCTCGGCCACCCCCATCCACCTCGTCGACAAGGCGTCCTTCCAGTCCAGTACCCAGGGGCTGCCGGCGGCCACCCGGCAGTGGATGGCCACCACCGGCTTTGTCGGGGCTCCGGATACCCATGTCCTGCTGCCTGACGCCTCGGGCGGTCTGGCTGCGGTGTGGGCGGGGGTGAGGTCTGCCGATCATCCCTATGCCCTGGCTGCGCTGCCGCGGGCCTTGCCGCAGGGACGCTATCGCTTGGGTACGCAAGGGCTCAAGGCCGACCCGCTGGCCGCGGCCTTGTCCTGGGAACTGGGCGCCTACGTGTTCGACCTCTACAAGCCGCCCAGGCGTGCAGCCGCCGAGCTGCAGATGGCGCTGTCCGAGGCGGCCTCGCGCGGGCTGCTGCTGGCCACGGCCATCGCGGCCACGCGAGACCTGGTCAACACGCCGGCCGAGCACTTGGGTCCGGCGGAGTTGTCGGCAGCGGTCAAGGCCGTGGCGCGGGCGCATGGGGGGAAATTCCGCGAGGTGGTGGGGGATGCGCTTCTTGCCAGCGGCTTCCCGGCGGTGCATGCCGTGGGCCGGGCCTCCAGCCGGCCTGCGCGCCTGATCGAGCTGAACTGGGGCAGCCCCAAGCACCGCAAGCTCACGCTGGTGGGCAAGGGCGTGTGCTTCGACTCTGGCGGCCTGGACATCAAGCCCGCCGACGGCATGCGCTGGATGAAAAAGGACATGGGCGGTGCCGCCAACGCCCTGGGTCTGGCCACCCTGGTCATGGCGCTGAAGCTGCCAGTGAACCTGCAACTGCTGATCCCGGCCGTGGACAACGCCATCTCGGGCAATGCCTTCCGCCCGGGCGACGTCATCAAGACGCGCAAGGGCCTGCACATCGAGATCGGCAACACCGATGCCGAGGGCCGTGTCATCCTGTGCGACGCCCTGGCCTACGCGGCCGAGCGCAACCCGGAACTGGTGATCGACCTGGCCACGCTGACCGGCGCCGCGCGCGTGGCCCTGGGCCCGCAGTTGCCGGCGCTTTTCTGCCGCCGCATGGACCTGGCGCGCGAACTGGTGGACCGGGGCATGGAGATGGAAGACCCGCTGTGGCACCTGCCACTGTGGAAGCCTTACCACCCCATGATCGAGAGCGACATCGCCGACATCGTCAACACCGGCCGCGGCCCCATGGCCGGGGCGGTGACGGCAGCCTTGTTCCTGGAGGATTTCGTTCCCGAGGGTCTGGACTGGCTGCACCTGGACCTGTTCGCCTGGAACGATGCCGCCCGTCCCGGCCGGCCCGTGGGTGGCGAGGCGCAGGGCATTCGCACCTTGCTGGCCTATCTGGAAGACAGGTTCGGAGACTGAGGGCGCTCAGGCCGGGCCGGTGGCCACGGGGGCATCCGGCCAGGCCGACCATTCGCTCCACGAGCCCGGGTACAACGCCGCACCGTCCAGGCCGGCGTGGGCCAGCGCCAGAAGATGGTGACAGGCCGTGACGCCTGAGCCGCACTGCATCACCAACTCTTCCGGCGGACGGCTGCCCGTCAGCGTCTGAAACTCCGAACGCAGCACCTCGGCGGCCTTGAAGCAACCATTGGCGCCGAGGTTGTCCTTGAAGAAGCGGTTGCGCGCCCCCGGAATCCGCCCGCCAATGGGGTCCAGTGTCTCGTTCTCGCCGCGGAAGCGGTCAGGCGATCGGGCGTCCACCACCAAGCGGGTGGGATGGTCCAGGTTGTGCAGCAGGAAGGCGCGGTCCACGGTGGGTGCGCACGCAGGCGGACGCGCCTGCACGGCGCCGCTGTCTTCTGACGAGCGAGCCGAGGGGCGCACGGCGGGCTCGCCAGTCTCCAGCGGCAGGCCCTGGGCCTTCCAGGCTTGCAAGCCGCCGTCGAGCACAGCCACGTCCTCGTGGCCCACCCATCGCAGCATCCACCACAACCGGGCGGCGAACATGGCGCCTGAGGCGTCGTAGACCACCACCTGTGACCCTTCTCTGACCCCCTGCTGCGCCATCCGCTGGGCAAAGGCGTCCCGGTCTGGCAAGGGGTGACGTCCGTTGCGGCCTGTCTTGGGGCCGCTCAGGTCTTCGTCCAGGCTCAGATAGCGGGCGCCGGGCAGGTGGCCGGCCAGGTAGCTGCGCTGGCCGGCTGCGGGGTCCGTGAGATCGAAACTGAGGTCGAACAGGGCGACTTCGTTTCGGGCGTCTTGCAGCAGGCGCGCCAGATCGGCGGCCTGGATCAGGGTGCGGTAGCTCATGAAGGGGCGCTGCAGGGGTGAAGTGGCTCTCGGATCATAGGGCCGGGTCTTGTGCGGACCTGGGGTGCAGGCGGCGAGCGCCCCTGATCGCCTCTACGGGGCCTCGACGGGCCTCTACAGGGCCGCGACGTCCAGGCGGTAGAAGCTTGCAGCATTGCCCACGAAGAAGGCGTGCCGCTCTTGCGCAGTGAACCCGGCCACCATGCGCGCCACGGACCGTACCAGGGTGTCGTAGTCCACCCGCAGCCCAGCAACCGGGAAGTTGGAAGCGAACATGCAGCGCTCCATGCCAAAGATCGCGATGGCGTCCAGCACGATGCGGCGGTTGGACGCGTAGTCCCAGGGCTGGTCTCGCAGGCCGAACTCGGAGACCTTCAGCCAGACGTGCGGCTGGCGCGCGATGACCTCCATCGCGCGCCTCCAGGCGGCCAGGCCGTCCTCGCTGCGGTCCCATGGAAAGCCGGTATGGTTCAGCACCACCGGGATGCCCGGGAACTGGGCCACCACCTCGGCGGCTTCGGGCAGGTGCCAGTAGGGCACGCGCAGGTCCCAGGTGAAGCCGTGATCCTGCAGACGCGCGTAGCCCTCCAGCCAGCGGGGGTCTTGCATGCTGCCGGGCAGGCCCTTTTCCATCAGGTCGGGCCGCAGCGCGGTGACCGGCTTGGATCGGATGCCCCGCACCAGCGGGTACTGCGCCTGTCGCGCCAGCACTTCCTGGCTGTTGGGCGTGTGGAACCAAGCGTGGGCCACCACGGCGGTGGGCAGACCTTCCTGGCGATGCAGCGCGTCCAGCCAGGCCGTTTCGCCCACCTGGTCGTCTCGGCTCCACTCGGCTTCGCAGTGCACGGTGGCGATCACGCGGTGCGCGGCACTGTCGCGCCGGTAGTCGGCCACCAGATAGTTGCGCTTGAGCGCGTCGTAGTTGCCCAGGAAAAAGTGCGGCTCGGGGTGGTCGCTCAGCCAGGGATAGGGGTTCTGGTCGAGGTTCCAGAAGTGATGGTGTGCGTCGATCAGGGTGATCGGTGCCTGCGCAGCAGCGTCTTCCTTGTCCATCATGGGTTTCCGGGTGAACTGGGCGTAGGGGCTTGTCGGGTGGCTGACCAGCCGCCGGGCTCAGGCGGATGCCTGCATCGCCAGGAAATGCTCGTCCTGCGCCTTGCGCAGGCGGCTCAGCGCGCTGGTGCCGTCCATGGCCACGTCGCCGCAGCGCAGCGGCTGCCCTGCCGGCACGCGCCGGATCAGCCGGGTGCCAGCGGCCATGTAGTAGGGCAGGGGAGCGTCGTCGCCCAGGGCTTGAGCCGGCCGCAGCACGTGCTGCAGGCCGTCGATGACGTGGCGCACCCCGATGTGAAGCGCTTCGCCCACCTCGAGATCGCGCTGGGCCAGGCCTATCAGGTCGACCACGGGGCGCACCTGGCTGCCGCCGGTGCTGCAGCCCAACTGCACCGCAGCCAGCATCGACATCGCGGCTTCGACCCCCAGCAGGTGAACCGGGTTGTGGATCAGCACGTACCGGCCCTCGGGGCATGTGGGCATGCCCTTGGCGGCGAACAGTCGCCCGGTGGCGAGGTCGGGCGCCTCGATGACCACGAAGACACCACCGGCGAAGCTCAGCTCGTCGGGCCGACGCAGGCAATTGAACATGTCCACGCGGCCAGGGCCGTTCAAGACGCCGCCATGCGCCCGGGGCCTGAAGATGGACGGCAGTTCCACCGTCCGCGCCAGCGGCGCGTGCAGGGACTCGCAGTCGGGCAGCAGGCCCGTGTGGTTGGCCACGATGCCCATTTCGCAGAGGTCTGGCACGGTGGTCATGTCGAAGGGCAGGCCACGCCGGGCGGCCAAGGTGCTGCCCCAGCCACCGGGCTGATCGGCGGGCGTGGGGGCGAACAGCCCGCCAAAGTCCGGCGCCGTGGTGTTGCGGCCCCAGGCGGTGATGCTGTGATCAGCGGGGTTCCAGACGAAGTCCGACTCGCTGGATTTTCCCGCCGCGACCACCGGCAGACCCAGTAGCCGCGCCCACTCCACCAGGCCGATCAGGAGGCTGGGCTGGTCGCCATCGACCGGGGCGCAGACCACCCCGTGGTCCGCGGCCACGCGGGCCAGCTCCGGGCCCACGACGATCTCGGCCTCCTTCGTGGCCAGCACCACATGGCGGCCAGCTTCCAGGCAGGTGCGCGCCGTCGCGGCAGCGGCCTGCGGGTCACCTGTGGCCTCCAGCACGGCGGCCGTGGGCAGTTGCGCCAGCAGTTGTGCGGAGTCGACCACGACCACCCGGCCTTGCGCGTGTGCCCGCGCGGCCTCTGGCAGGTCGGCGCAGACCTGGACCTGGCTGCTGTCAAACCCCGCACCGTGGGCTGCAGCCTGCGCGCGCTGCAGGTTCTGGTCGCAGATGGCGGCCACGCGCAGGGCCTGCATGCGCCGCGCCTGCGCGACGAAGGTAGCGCCGAATTCGCCCGCTCCCACCAGCCCCACAGGAGCCGGGGCGCCCCCGGTTGGCATGGAAAACCGCTTGAAGATGGGTTCGAGATTCATGGCCAATTCTTGCATACCAAATGGAAAAAGTGTCAAATTCAGATGCCGCGCCACACACCTCAGATGCCCAGTTCATCCGCTTCACGCAAGACCGAACGATCCCGGGTCACGGGTTCCGCCGCTGCGCCGGCGGCAGGGGCTGCCGACGCTTCCGCTCGCAAGGGGGATTTGCACAACAACGCTGTCCAGGCACTGCGGACGATGATCGTCACGGGCGAGCTGGCGCCCGGCGAACGCCTGAACGAACGCGAGCTGTGTGCGCGCCTGAACGTCTCGCGCACCCCCATCCGTGAGGCCATCAAGACCCTGGCGCAGGACGGCCTGCTGCAGGTCTGGCCCAACCGTTCCCCCGTGGTCATGCCGCTGGAGGCGGCCCATACCGCGGCCCTGGTGGAAGTGGTGGCCACCATCGAGGCGCTCGCAGGCGAGCTGTGTGCCAGCAGGATCACCGACGCCCAGGTGGCCGAGTTGGGCATCCTCCACTACACCATGCTGCGGCATCACGCCGACCAGGACCTGCGGGCCTACTTCGCGGCCAACAAGGCCTTTCACCGGCTGATCATCGAGTGCTCGGGCAACCCCGTGCTGACCTGGGTGTGGGACCTGCTGGCGCTGCGGGTCGACCGGGCGCGCTATTCCTCCAACCTGCGCCCGGAACGCTGGCGCCAGGCCATCCAGGAGCACGCCCAGGTGCTGGAAAGGATGACCGCCCGAGACCCCCAGGGCGTCGCGGATGCCTTGCGGTCGCACCTGCGTGCCGGCCTGTCGCTGGTGGTGCAGACGTTGGTGGAGGCCGAGCGTTCAGCGCCTTCCAACCCCGGGGATGCCCCAGGTTGACGCTCCAAAATCTTGCATGCAAAAATGATCCGACCGTCGAAATCCACACCCACAGGAGACCAGCGATGAGCCATCTGATCCCCCTCAAGCGCCCCTTGAGCCGCCGCGTTGCGCTGCAGCGCTCTGCCGCCCTCGTCGGCGCGGGCCTGTTCATCCAGCCGTCGCGCGCTTCCGTTGAGCTGCGTCTGACCCACCCGGCAGACCTGTCGCACCCGGTCCATATCGAGGCCGACAAGATGGTCAAGCGCATCGCCGAGCGCACCAACGGCGCGGTCAAGATCACCTTGTTCCCGAACAACGCGCTGGGCTCGCCGGTCGAGACCGCGCAGCAGACCCGCCTGGGCGCCATCGACATGATCCTGATGAACCCGGCCAACATCGAGTCCATCTCGAAGGCGGTGGGTGTCATAAACATCCCCTACCAGTTCGACAGCTACGAGCACG
>JBILSM010000060.1:0-18136 GCA_044372085.1 Rubrivivax sp. | reverse complement strand
ATGAGCCCCAGACAGTACGAGGAACGCTGGGTCGCGGCACAGCTCAACAAGGCCGCGTGACAAGGGCGCTAAGAGCTACGGGATTCAGGGGCAAGGTCACCAGGCCGAAATCAACGACAGGTGCAGCGACGGCCCACGCGCCAGTCATCCCCGTTCCCAAGAAAGGGGGATCAATCGGCGACCATGACCGCATCCCAGTGCTCGGCGATCCGTGTATCGTGGAAGCGGAAGCAGTCGGCGGTGCGAAGCACGAGGTCCGAACCGTTGGCGAGAGTGCACTTGAAAGTGTGGAGGACCATGGCGTAATCATCCTGTTCGACCGCGAAGTGCGTCTCGATCCTGATGTCAAACGCGAAGTCAAGCATCTGTCCGAAGTGCTCACGCAGGCCATCCCGACTCCGTTCTGCCGTCGAAGTATGCGAAACGTAAACATCGGCGACATACCGGTCGATCGCTCCCAAGTCGCGGAGTTCGAAAACGGCGTGGTAGAGATCAAAAACGGCAAGCACCTTCGAACCGCATTTTGCGATGTCATGCCGATGCAAAGGCGCGGAGAGGCAAGTCATGTCCACGGAAAAATCTCCTTCAATAGGTATAAGTGGATTAGCAGGTCGTTGAAATACCAATCGACGGTGCCCGGCCCATCGACGAGCATGGCGGGATTGATCGACCAAGGGTGAGCCGCCGATGCGAGGAGCCGACGCCTACAACGAAGCGTTGTTCAGCACGGTCCGGCTGGAGGACTTCGTGCCGGCCAAGCATCCGCTGCGTCCGATCCGGCAGTGGGTCAACGACGCGCTGTCGAAGATGGACGCCAGGTTCTCGGCTATGTACGAAGCCGACGTCAAGGGCGGTCGTCCGAGCGTCGCTCCGGAGAAGCTCATGCGCGCCATGCTGCTGCAGGTGCTGTACAGCGTGCGCAGCGAGCGGCAGCTGGTCGAGCAGATCCAATACAACCTGCTGTTCCGCTGGTTCGTCGGCCTGGCCATCGAGGACACGGTTTGGAACCACTCGGTGTTCAGCAAGAACCGCGACCGGCTGATCGAGCATGACACCGTCACCGAACTGTTCAACGCCACGGTGCAGATGGCCGAGCAGCGCGGGCTGCTGTCGGGCGAGCACTTCAGCGTGGACGGCACGCTCATCCAGGCTCCTGATCAGCAAGATGATTCAGCCGCACGGAGCAGGCGCAGAGGGCATGGACAGGCCTGGGCAGCAGCGTGGCCGAGTCGTTGCAGGATCGCCCGCAGGTCGAATCTTCGGTTGAAGAGGTACTGGATCTGGCCGAGGTAGCGATGGGCGTGTTTTCTGAAGCCGAAGGCGTGGTAGGTGCCGGCCAGCGAGGTCTTGATGTTGCCCAGGACGGTGTTGACGGCCAGGAAGGCAGGATGCTTGGCGCTGGCCACGCCACCGCCGGTGACGTGCGGCTCGTGCAGGATGCCGGTGCCGCGCACGGCGGTGAAGCAGCCAAGGCCGTCGGAGACCAGCGTGGCCGGCGCGGCCAGCGACCGGCCGGCGAAGGCCTGGATCGACTCCTTCGTGAAGGGCCGCCGCGACAGGCACACGAGCACCGGCTGGCCGGACTCGGTGGTCTGCACCGCAGCCACGAAGGGGATCTTGTTGGGCGAGCCGCGGCCGGCCTTGCCGCCCTGGACCTCGCCGCCGAAGTACGAGTCGTCGATCTCGACGCGGCCGGTGAGTTGCCGGTCGGCCTCGCGCAGCGTCATCACCTCCATGATCTTGTGCTTGAGCAGCCAGGCGGTGGGGTAGGACACATCCAGGTGGCGCTTGAGTTCGAGGGCCGAGACGTTGTTCTTGGCCTGCGTCATCAGGTGCATGGCCAGGAACCAGCTCGTCAGCGGCACCTTGCTGGACTCGAAGACGGTGCCGGCGACCAGGCTGCATTGGTAGCGGCAGCCGCTGCACTGGAAGTACAGCCTGTCCTGGCGGCGGAACTCGCTGTGCCAGCTGCCCTGACACCGCGGGCAGACGAAGCCCTGGGGCCAGCGCCACGCGCGCACGAGGACCTCACACTGCTCCTGCGACCCGTACTGTCCGAAGAACTCGGGAGCGACAGGCCCCGCTGGTACTGCACTGTGTTCTGCGCCATGACGACCTCCTGCAACGGTGGTCGAATCGTCGCAGCCGGGTGGCTCACAGGATGAGCCAGCTACCTCGGTGGGCTGAAACATCTTGCTGATCAGGTGCAGGCTTGGGCCAGCCACAAGAGCCTGCGGCGCAAGGACGGATCGGACGATGGCCGCCCGCCCGAGGACTGGCGAGGCCAGCCGCGCAGCAACGACACGCATGAGTCCACGAGCGACCCCGAGTCGCGCCTGTACCGCAAGAGCCACGCGGCACCGGCGCTGCCGAGCTACCTGGGTCATGTGCTGACTGACAACCGCCACGGGTTGGTGGTCAACGTGCAGGCCAGCACCTCCGACGGCACGGCCGAGCGAGAGGTGGCTGCGCAGATGCTGGCCGACGTGGTCGGCCCCGGCAAGCGGGTGACGGTGGGCGCGGACAAGGCGTACGACACCAAGGGCTTCGTCAAGGCGTGCCGAGATATCGGCGTCACGCCGCATGTGGCGCAGAACAGCGGGCGCATCGGCGGCAGCGCCATCGACGGGCGGACCACCCGGCATGCCGGCTACGGCATGAGCCAGCGCAAGAGGAAGTGCATCGAGCAGTGCTTCGGCTGGGGCAAGGTCATCGGTCCGATCCGGCGGGTCATGGTGCAGGGACTGGACAAGGTCGACCAGCTTCTGACCCTGACGATGGCCGCCTACAACCTCACCCGGCTGCGGACCTTGGCACAACTGCGCCCGCAGTGCGCCCAATGAGCGGCGAAAGGGTCGGAATGCGCCTTGTAAAGCCGCCGAATGCGCCCGAGAAGGGCCCGCCGAAGCCACTGCAGCGCGAGTCGCGGGCTGTATGACCTTGCCGGACCGATTCACGGTGGTGGAACTCGTGTTCGCGGGTGGTTCTTCAACGGCCTGTTAGGTGAGCCTTTCCGGCAGTCACGGCGGTTCTCGCAGAAACAAGCGGAGCAGAAACAACCGCATGGGCCGTCGCGCAGGTTAGCCGGGCCCGTCTGTGGCCGACGCGTTGCTGCGGTGATCATCGATCTGTCCATGCGAAGACATGGTCGGGGCTGGGTGGTCTCAGCGCCTCCAAGGCGGTCGGCCACCTCAGCCTCTTCGACAGCCGCTTCATCGCGACAAGCAGCGACTCGTTATCAACGTAGTTCTTGTGCCGCTCGGAGTCCACGAAACGTATCCCGCCGGACAGATCGGGGTCGGCGCAAAGGATTGCCCAGGTTTGGTGCCAGTGCGACGATCGCGTCGTCTGTTCCAAAACGCAATTCGCCACCAGCACCGCAGCATCGTCAAGCGTGTGGTATCCGCCTGCGTTCGTCTCCGTGAAGCCAATCGGGAAGATGCGGTCGTCATTCGCGTTGAACAGCCCGAAGGACAGGTCGGGCTTCGTTCCCGTCCAGGAAAAGACCGAATGATCGACGTAGGGAATGCTGTACTTGTATCCGGTGGCGAACAGGATAAGGTCCACCGCAAGCCGGCTGCCGTCCTTGAAGACAACGTCTTCGCCATCGAGCTGGGCGATGTCGCCTTTGACGGCGATGTCCCCATGGCGAAGGTGATGTATGAGCTGATCGTTGATGATTGGATGGCTCTCAAGAATACGGTGGTCGGGTCGGGGCAGGCCGAGGCGCCCGACATCGCCGGTCATGAGCCGGACCAAGCACTGGAAGACGAACTGTCGTTGCCTGAGCGGGAGGCGAAGCCCGCCTTCATTGAATTCGTCGGTTGGCCTGCCGAAAATCGTCTTCGGGATGAAGTGGTATCCACGTCGCAGGCTGATCCATGCCCTGTCAGCGCTTCGCGCCGCGTCGCATGCGATGTCACAGGCTGAGTTCCCGCCGCCGACCACGAGGACACGTTTGCCCCGAAATAGCTCGGCATCGCGGTACTGCACCGCATGCACTTGCTGCCCCTTAAAAACGCCGGGATAGGCCGGGTGGATCGGGTCCCATGTGTGGCCGTTGGCGCAGACGAGATGGCTGTACTCGCGCTCGGTACCGTCCGACAACGTGACCCTCCAGCCCGTCGCGGTTCGACTGGCCATCGTCACCGAGGTACCGAAGCGGATCGACCGGTGCAAGTCGAAGGCACGCGCATAACTACGTATGTACTCCAATACCTGCAGCCGCGTAGGGTAGACCGCAAAGTCCTCGGGCATCGGAAAAAAGTGGAAGGCGGACCGCGTCTTCGATGAAATGAAGTGCGCCGAGCGGTACATCGGCGATCCCGGGTTCTCGATGTCCCAGATACCTCCGACGTCGAGATGACGCTCGAACTGCTCGTAGGCTATTCCGAAAGCCCTGAAGGCACGCGCGACCGCAAGGCCTGCGGGGCCAGCACCTACGATGCATACTTTCAGCGTTAGGCGTTGAGTGTTCAAAGCTGCCATCTTCGCAGCTCTCAGGCGGATCGCATGACGGGGGCGACGGCCAGCGGCGCGGCTGACTTAGGTTCCGACTCAACGGATTGCAGGGAGGACAGCCCGTGCACCCCGCCAGGGAGTACGCAAAGCATCTCGTAGAGCAGGTTTGCACCCAGTAACGCCGTGTTGCCCAACGGGTCGTGGGCCGGGCAAACCTCGACGAGATCGGCCCCGATCAGGTTGAGCCCCCAGCAGCCACGCACCAACTCAAGGGCCTGCGGCACGCTTAGCCCCCCGATCTCCGGCGTGCCGGTGCCACCGGCAAATGCCGGATCAATGCCGTCGATGTCGAAGCTCAGGTAGCAGGGCGCATCGCCGATCAGGCCTCTGACGCGCTGCATCAACGGCTCCAGCGAGCGGTACCAAAGCTCGTGCGCCGGGATGATGGTAAAACCTTGCGAACGGGGCCAGTCGAAGTCGCCGGCCGCGTAACCGGTGCCCCGCAGTCCAATCTGGAACACCTTCGTGCACTGAAGCAGACCCTCCTCCACCGCGCGCCGAAAGGGCGTGCCATGGGCAAGCTTTTCGCCGAACATGGTGTCGTTCACGTCGGCATGCGCGTCCACGTGCACAAGAGCCACCGGGCCGTGGTGCTGAGCTGCTGCGCGCAGAATCGGCAGCGTTATTGTGTGGTCACCACCAAGGGTGAGGGGCCTGCAAGCTGCAGCAAACACGCCTGCGTAGAACGCGCTCACGATGTCCATCGACCTGGCGATGGAGTATGGGTTGATCGCAACGTCGCCGAGGTCTGCGACCTGCAGGCTTTCGAAAGGCGCCGCGCCGGTGGCCATGTTGTAGGGCCGCAGCAGGGCAGACTCGGCCCGGATCTGGCGCGGCCCGAACCGCGCGCCGCTGCGATGCGAGGTTCCGGCGTCGAAGGGAATGCCGATGAAGGCCGCGTCGAGTCCCCGAGGCGATGTCGCCACGGGCAAGCGCATCATGGTCGCGATGCCGCCGAAGCGAGGCATGTCGTTGCCGGACAAGGGCTGGTTCGTCATTCGCATGGAGTGATCTCCTCAACAGCGGTGGCCCAAAGAAAGGGGCGGTTCAGCAGGATGGAGGCGGTGCCCGTGCGACCGTGCCCGGGCCGGCTGCAGCCGCATCGCCAGCGCGAGGAGCTGGCGGTCATTGCCCCAGGCGCCGGCCAAGCTCAGGCTGATCGGCAGGCCGCCCGCCGAAGGGCCCAGGGGCAGCGTGACAACCGGCATCGACAGGTGGCTGATTGCGTCAGCGTTGCGGTAGACCCGTCGAACGATCTCGTCGGCGGCGCGCGGCGCGGAGTGGAATGCATCAATGCGGGGTGCGAACCCAGCAGTCGTCGGGTAGGCTAGGGCCTGAATTCCGCGCTCCATCAGCAGGGCGCGCATGCGCCGCATGCACCGGCGACGTTGCTGCATGTGCTGTAGGTATGCGGCCTCGCTAGGCGCACGTCCGCCGCCACGGAGCACCGTGTTCGCGAAGGCCTGCCGGACGTCGTCGCAGGCGATCTGATCTGCGAGCTGTTCGACGCTGACATCGATCGCATAGCGATCGAGGTAGTCCAGGAGGCAGAAGTAGTTCTCGTAGGCGCAGTGGGCGTACGAGTGCAACTCGGCGGCCTGAAGGGCGAAGTCGAGATCGACAGCGACCACCTCGACCCCCGCAGCCTCCGCGCGCTGCAGCCACTGCTCCATGCGATGCCGGATCTCCGGCGCATCGCCGTGCGAGAAGCCCTGCGGGTCCACGCCCAGGCGCGGTCGATCGGGCCAGGGAAGTGCGGTCTCGCCGGTGATGATGGCGTCCAGGCGGGCAACCATCGCCAGCGATGGCGCCATCGGTCCAATCGTGTCGCGGCTCGGCGCCATCGGCAGCTGCCCGTCCTGCGGGTAACGCCATTGCGTAGGTCGAAGGCTGCAGATTCCGTTGAATGCCGCGGGGATGGCGAGCGAACCACCGGCATCGGTGCCCAGTGCGGCGTCGCACAGGTCCAGCGCCACGGCTACCGCGCTCCCGCTGCTGCTGCCGCCTGGCACCCTGGCTGCATCCGCCGAATTGCGCGGCGTTCCCCAGGCGGCGTGTATGCCAGTCACTCCGTATGCCAGCTCGTGCATCTGGGTCTTGCCCACCACCACAGCACCGGCGGCCTTCAGGCGCGCGACCACGCTGGCATCCCGCGGGGGCATGAACCCGGTCAGTGCCGGGGTTCCCGATGTGCACGGCATGCCCGCGACGTGGATGTTGTCCTTGACGCCGAGCACGCAGCCGGCCAGCGGCGCCGCGTCGTCGATGCGGGCGGCCTGCGCGCGCGCATCGGCAATGTCCACGTGAACGAAGGCACGCGCGGCGTCGCGCCCGATCCGATCGATCGCCGCCAAGACGCGCCGCATCGATCGTGATGGCGCGTCATCGGAAGGGCCTCGGGCCTTCATTCGGGTTGCTGTTGCGTGATGCAGTGGATCGAGCCGCCGCCCAGCAGAATCTCGCGCGCGGGCACGACGAGGACCGTTCGCTCAGGAAACAGCGCCTGCACCGTGGCCCGCGCGGCCTCGTCGCGAACGCCGTAGCCGGGCATCACGATCGCACGGTTGGCGATGTAGAAGTTCACATATGAAGCAGCGATCGGATCGCCGACCCGTCGCGCGTCGAGCCAGGGGCCGGCGTCCAGTCCGTCCAGATCCTCTGCCTGCACGAACATCTGTTCGGGTTGATGCAGCCGGTGCACCTCCAGGGCGCGGCCACGGGCATCGGTGGCGCCGGCCAGCACCTCGTGAACTTCACGGCAGACGTCGAACTGAGGATCGGCTGGATCATCGACCCAGGTCTGTATGACCACACCCGGCCGAACGAAGCAGGCCAGGTTGTCGGAGTGCCCGAGCGTCACGTCGTATCGCAATCCGCGCTCGAGCCAGATAACCTTGCGCGCACCCAGATGGGCGCACAGCAGTGACTCGATCTCCTGTCGCGAACGGCCCGCGGTGTTGCGTGCCGGGTCCAGCAGGTTCTCTGCCGTCACGATGAGCGTGCCCTGGCCATCGCTGCACAGATTGCCGCCCTCGGCCACCAGGTCACAGACGTAGCGGTCCATGCCCTCGAGCTGCGCGATCTTCCACGGGATGAGACCGTCCAGCTGGTGGGCAACCGGCACGCCGTGAGCGAGGCCCGCCCAGCCGTTGAAGGCAAAGTCCACCACCCGCACGTCGCCCCGCGAATTGCGCACGAAGCACGGACCGCAGTCGCGGATCCACATGTCGTCCGTGGACAGCTCGAGAACCTGGACCTGCGGCGGCAGCATCCGTGCAGCGTTGTCGAACTGACGCGCCGATACGCACACCGCAACCGGCTCGCCTTGCGCTATCGCGCTTGCGATCCGCACCAGGGCGCGCTGGGCGGGCTTGGCACCCTGACGGAAGTACTCCGTGCGCTCGGGCCAGACCAGCCAGCAACGGCGATGACGCTCGAATTCGCCGGGCATGGCGAAGCCGTCGTCTGCGGGTAGCGAGTCAAGTGTCTTGGGCATCGTAATACGCGAAAGGGAAGGAATTGGGCAGCAATCAGAACTGTTGGGTTATGCCGAGATGCGCGCGGCGGATGTGCCGATCGGCAGGCGCCAGTGGCGCCTGCACGGCGTTGCCGAAAGCGGAGAAGAACTCGCCTGCGCCCGTACGGGGCTGCGCAGTCGCGAAACCAGCGTAAAAGATCGTGCCGCCGCGCGTTTGCCACTCCGCCAGGAGGTTGGTCTCGGAGGCCAAGTCCCGCGCCGAACCCCCGAACTGGGCCGGCTGGTCCCACTGGAAGCGGTAGTGCAGGAGGTAGAGCCGCAGCTCATTGACAGGCTGAAGCTGCACGCCGAAGGACCGCATACGCAAATTGCTATTGAAGGCAAAACCCTGACCAACGATTTCGCCGTGCACCGTAGCGCCGTAGTTTCTGGCGGCATTGGCGCCGAAGAACATTGGATCCCAGGACCGGTCGATCTCGTCGGCTGGGTCGGCATCACCGGAGTACCGTGCCACACGAGCAAGCAACCGTGGCTTCCAGGGCCAAGCGTCGAACGTCCAGCCCACTTCGGCGTTGTACGCACGCGCATCGACCCGACGCCCGGCGGCTCCGTTGGTCTGGCGGGCCAGCTCGGCGAACACACTCAGTGAAGGCAGACGCGGGGTCTCGAACATGCCCGCGCGCAGCGAGGTGACGCGCAACCCGGTCCGGTGGGCGCCCAGCGCGTTGGGGTCGCCTGGAAACAGCCCCGCCTCTTCGGCCCTGTGCACCTGCATGTGCAGAAGTCCGACGTACTGCACGCGCTCCTCGTACTTGAAGCGCGCGTTGTTGCCGCCGGTGAACCATTCGACGTTGACGCCACGGAAGTGGGTCTTCGGCAAGTCCAGACCGGCGACGTCCTTCTGATTCGACCGATTGCCAAGAGCGAAGAAGTCGACCCGCACGGGTGCGGTGTTGATGCGGAGTGTCATTGGTCCGGCGAAGGCAACGCGCGGGATCAGCCAGCTGGCTGCCTTGCGGCCCGCGTTCACCGTCCCCTGACCAACCAGGAATGAATCGCCGACGCTGAACTCCTGCGGACCCACGGTCACCTCGATGGCGTTGTTGCCCAGGCCCGAAAAGGTGTTGCCTGAACTCCACCTGAGGTGCGCCTCTTCGATTGCGATCTTGGAGGGCCGGCCGACGGTGAACGAGTACAGCTGGGCGTCGCCCGATCCCCGCGTGGCTGCGCCCACCGCCGTCAGCCTGGCTTCCACGTAGCCGCTACCCAAGGGCGCGGCGATCCTGAGCCCCGGCCGTGCTGCAAACTCCGTCCACGAGGCACTCGGGCCGATCACGCGGGTCGGGTCCCGGTAGTCGGGTGCGCCGGCACCGAAGTTCGCGTCACGCACGTCGAGTGCGGCGGCGCCCCACCAGAACTCGGGCTTCACAGACACATCGCCCGATGCGGTCGCCGACTCCGCCAGCATGGCAAGTGGAAGCGCCGCGGCGACGATCCATCGGCGAGTCGTCTGCGTGGCGCCGGTGGCAGCTTTTTCCGCGATCGGGAACATCATGGGGAAGTCTCCTTGCCGCAGCGCGGCTTGTTTAACGCACAAGTGGAAGCACGGGGTTGTCGACGGTGCCGCAGCGCACCACCTTGGTGGGATCCACGCGGGCCATGCGCTCCGTGTAGCGCATGAGGCCCACCCGTACCGTAAGCTGCAGAATCTCTCCTCTGAGTTCGAGCGACGCGTTTGTGTAGGAGCCGCCGTCACGGGAGTCGTATACCCAGCCGTTCACCCAGCGCGCAACGGACTCACGCTTGAACTCTCCCATGTAGATCTGGTTGCACAGGGGCGCGGATCGAAGCGACGGGTTCGGGTTTTTCGTGTCGCGGTCGTCAGCCCTTAGGCCCTGCCCCTGCACCAGACGCCCGCACAACATGTCGCCACACGGAAAAATCTCGGTGATGTCTTTCCCGTCCTGGCTAAGCCATACACCCAGCGGCCCCGGGGCCGTTTGGGCCACTGCGGATCCGCTGAGAAGCACTAGGGAAAGGATGGCAGAGGCTGTGAATTTGAAGTGCGGTCTCAAGGGCTCTCTCCTCAGGTGTGGTCCGGTCCAGTGCGTACGGCAGCGACGAACGACTGGCGGTTGAATCCGGGCAGCACAAGCACGGCCGAAAGGCCCAGAAGTCCGGCACCGATGGCGCTACCGAGCAGGGCCGTGGATGGAGGCGTGGCGGCCAGCAGTGCGGTCGTGACAAGCGGGCCCATGCCCTGCGCTGCGAGCAGCGCGGCAGTGGACAGGGCGACCGAGTCGCCCGTGCTGTCGAGCCGCGCCAGCAGGGACTGCAACTTCGGCACGATGGCGAAGAAGCACAGCCCCTGGACCAGGAAGAGCGTGCCCAGGATCATCCCGTTCGGGGCCAGCGAATACGCAGCACAGCCCGCCGCCTTGACCGCGATCAGGAGCCGGGCCGCTCTCAGGGTGCCCTCTGGGCGCCTGATCAGATAGCACGCCACCGCGCCCAGCGGCGTCACCAGGGCCGACAGGAGCAGCATGTCCAGAAGTCTCTGCCCCGTCACGCCCAACGGCTGTCCGTAGAGGCTGAGGAACGGGTAGAGCATCGAGTCGGCAAGGCCGACCGCGAACAGCGCCGCGATGATCCGCAGGTCGATGACCGGCGGCTTGCGCACGCCCCAGCTGCTGATCACGTCTGTCGCGGGCTCGGGCAGGGGCAGCAGAACCAGGGCCGCCGTCATGCACGCCAGCGTCCCCGCATGCACCAAGGTGACGGCACCCGGGCCGATTTCCGCCAACGCCCACTGCGAAAGCAAGAACACCGGAACACCGATCAGCGTCACGCCTATCGTCAACGCGCCGGCCATCCGCTGCGGTTCCAATGCCAAGGGCAGCAGGGTGGAGATTCGACCGAGCAACAGCCCCGACAGCAGTCCCGCCACCGCACGCAGCGCCATGATCGACTCAGGGGCGGAGGCGAAAGCCGCCAGCACGTACAGAGCGGTCGACATCGTGGCCAGTGCAGCCAGAAACCGCTTTCCCAGCCGCCAGGGCTGGATGGAGAAGACCCCGGCGCCCAGAGCGACACAGAGTATCTCCAGGCTTGTCGTCAAGCCGGCATGGGCTTCGTCCATGCCGACGCCGCCCGCCTTAGGTGTCGTACGCCACTCGTCCACCAGCGCCGGCGCCAGAATGCCGCCGAGCTGACCCATCGCGATGCCGACCAGGAGCACCACGAACACGATGCCGGGTCCGCCGAGCATGCGTTCGACGCCCGGCACGGGCGCGGCGCCTGCTCTTGGGGGGTGCGCGGGCTGCGTCACGATGGCTTCCCAGAGCCCCGGCCCTTGGCCGATGGCCGACGCGGGGCTGCGCTGCGGGTAACGGCGGCCGGTGCGGCGGCGGCGCCGGCGTCCGTGAGGCCGTAGCGCTGCCGCAGGAGCTCTGCGCAAGCACGCTGCCGTGCCTGTGCGTTGCGTGCGGAGGAAAGGCGCTGCAGACCGCACCCGTCACTCATGGCCAGCAGTATCGACGCCTCTATGCGGGGACTCGCCAGCTGCTCGGGCAGCGTCCTGGGCCTCGTAGCCAGGTGCTCGGCGATCAGCGGCGCGATCAGGTCCAGGCAGCGCTCGTACCACGTTGCGTGCAATGCCGACAGATCAGCGCGCTCATGGCTGTACGCCATGAAGTGAAGCAGCTGAAGCATCTGCTCGTTCTGCGCCTTGGAGCCTTCGCCCACGAGATGGTGGATCACGGCGGACAGTCGCGCACTGGCGTCCTTTCCGCTCTGCGTTACCAGGGCCTGCAGCGCGGCGACCTCTTCGTTCGCCCCCATGGTGAAGGCGAAGCCAATGATCTCGTCGACGCTGTCGAAGTAGTGCATCGGCAGCCCGGGGCTGACGCCCGCCTCCTTGGCAACCGCGCGCAGGGTCGCGCGGCTCGCGCCGAGCCTTGCGATGACTGTCTGGGTTGCGGCCGCCAGCTTCAGGCGGACTTCGTCGTGGTCGACGATCTTGGGCATATGCTCACCTTGGGTTGATCGCGACGTTCCGCAGGACGGACTCGGCCAGCGCCGACGCGATTGCGGGCTCCAGGGCATGACCGGCATCCGCGATCGACTCGATCCGTGCGCCAGGGATCCGTCGAACGAGGTCCGCACCGTGCGCCGGAGGGAAGAAGGGATCCCGCTCGCCCTGCAGCACGAGCGTGGGACACCCTACCGCCCCCAGCCGCGGCGCAACGGGTTCGGAAGTGAGTACGGCGTGCAGGTGGCGCGCGACACCCTCTGGGCGGTAGGCACGGCGGACAGACGCCCGCGCCACCTGCTCGAGTTCGATCTCGGGTTGACCGAACACCGGGCTGCGCGTCAGACGCAGCAGCTTCAGCAGATCGCCAACGGCCTTGCCCTCGTCCGCCGTCCGGGTGCAGCACCCCAGCAGGGCAGCAAAGAGACTGGGCGGGGGCAGTGGCAACGACTCCGCGCCGCTGGTGCTGAAGAGCAGGGTCATCGACAGGACGGCGTGTGGGTGGGCCAGCGCAAGGGCCTGCGCGACCTGCCCGCCCATCGAGTAGCCGACGACGTGGAAGCTCGGCACGCCCAGGCTGTGTGTGAGCGCGCGAACGTCCTCGGCCATGTCGCCGAGCGTGTACAGCGCCTTGTGCTTTGAGGGCAGGCCCAGCGCGATCAGGGCCAGTTCCTTGGCGCTGGGCAGGCTGAGATGATCGAGGTGGTCGCTCAGCCCAGTGTCGCGGGCGTCGAAGACCAGCAGGGGATGCCCTCGCGCCGCGAACACCGAAGCCCACGCCTCGGGCCAGTGGTCGAGTTGGTCGGTCAGTCCCCCGACGGCGACGATGGGGGGGCGGTCGCGCGGGCCGTGCCAGGCATAGCAAAACCGGCCCCGGGCGGTCTGTACGGTGGTCGTCATGGTGGTCAAGCGTCCTGATGCAGAGTGGGACCTGTGTAGGCCTTGGCCAGGCGTTGCGTGAAGTCGTGGTGCATGCGATCCCAGAATGGGCAATAGGGGCTTGCTTCGGCCAGGAGCGAGCGGCGGGCTGACTGGATCGCTTCGCAGATGCGCGCGTCCTCGCTGCCCGCGGCGGCCATGGCTTGCGTGATGAGCATGCGGGTGATCGCGTGCTCGTCGCTGCAGGCCGCTTTGGCGAACAGCGTCCACGTGCGGCTGCGGGTGACGCCCGGCCCGAGCGGCAGCGCAATGGTGATGGCGATGTGGTCGCGCATCACCGCGAAGTGAAGGCTCGGGTAAAGCGACACGATCAGGCAGCCCTGGCCGGCCATGGGGTCGCGCCAGGGCAGCAAGGGCAGGCCGGAGTCGCCATAGGCCGCCAGAGCGGCCCCGGCGGTGAAGCCGAGTCCGTACAGACCGTCGTCGCAGATCTCCTCGAAGGTCTTGCACCCGTTGGGATCCACGCGAGGCACATCGGCTGCGGCCTTGTACAGGCGGTGAACGAAGCCCTCGTGGTACACGTTGATGCACGTGTTCTCGAAGAGCGTCTTCCAGTTGGCGGCTGTGTCGGTCGGTTCCGACGGCTCCGCGTCAGCTGCAAGGAGCTCTTCCGCGAGATCCGGCACACGCTGGAGGAGCGGCCGGATGTAGGTGTCGAAGGGCGGTGCCTTGCCGCCGAGATCGACGAAGACGACGCCGCACCAGACGGCGCTGCGGATTCGGGTCAGATCCTTGCGCTCCGCCCCGACATCGCCGGCAGCGGCGTCGGGGCGGCCGTTCCAGAACGGTGCCGCGAGCAGGCGGCCGGTCAGGTCGAAGCGCCAACCATGGTACGGCGAGACGAAGTCAGTGGCGCCGCGGACAGGATCGATCAAGACCGGACAGGCGTCGTATGGGGACAGGTTGTGGAACACCCCGATGCTGCCGTCGAGCTGCCGCACCACCAGCACTGGTGTACCCAACGCGTCGATCGGCTTCGCATCGCCCGAGCGCGGGGTGTCGGCCGCGAAGGTGAGCGCTATCCACCCCGCGGCAAACACCCGACGGCGCTCGGCCTCGAAGAAGGTCTCGTCGGTGAAGGCTCGTGGCGGCAGCGTGCGCGCCGTCTCGATCGGTTCGGCGATGCGATGCAGTTCGTCGTGGGTCAGTGGAGGGATGACGCCCTCCGCTGCGGTCCAAAGGGGCGTGATGGGTGGATGGCGACTCGACATGGCGACAGCTCGATGGCAGCTTGCTAGGAGGAGGGGTCGATGCTTGCTAATGTGGTTATTATGGAGCAGCTGCATAATAAAAAGTATGGGGTTATCCCTCGGGAGTCTGCCCGCGGGTTGGCACGCTGCACGACATGGAATCGGAAACAACTGTCAAGGGGTGAACGTTGTGAATGGTGAACTGGATGTCATCGTCATCGGATGCGGCTTCTCGGGGCTGGCCGCCGCGCGTCGGGCCGTCGAAGAGGGGGCCCGGGTTCTGGCTCTGGAGGCACGCAACCGGGTAGGTGGGCGCGTCATGTCGCGATCGGTGGGCGGGACCGTCGTCGAGCTCGGAGCACAGTGGGTCGGGCCAGGACAGACCCAGGTCAAGGAGTTGGCGCGCACCCTCGGCGTGGCCACACAGGATCGGCCAAGTGGCGGCGCCGATCTCCACTACGACCTTGCTGCCGGGAGCGCGGACCCGACCAACATATCGGATCAGCCTCCGTTCGACCGTAGCGCGCTAGGGCTCGTCGTCTCAATGCTGGACGAACTCGCCGAAACGATCGACGTGCACGCCCCTGCCGGCTTCGACGAGGCACGAAGGCTCGACACGATGACGGTCGCGTCCTACTGTGATGCCCATCTGCCGGCGAAGGCGCAGCCGCTGGTGCACGCCGTTTGCGAGGGCTTCATCGGCGTTCCGGAGCAGGTGTCAATGCTGCACGCGCTCTTCTACGCAAAGGCCAACGGCGGCTTCCTGTCTCTGATGGGCCTGGGAACGGAACCGCACGACAGCGAGGTCTTCCCGGAAGGAGCATCCCTGCTCGCGGAGCGGATGGCGGAGTCCCTCTCGGCCCGAGTGCTGATGGGCCGTCCGGTCACGCGCGTGGCACAGACGGCCGCTGGCGTCGAGGTGGGAGTCGCCGACGGAACGACCTGGTCAGCGGGCGCTGTCGTGGTGGCGCTGCCGCCCGCGGTGGCAGAACACATCCGATTCGAGCCGGATCTGTCGGCCGGCCGCACGATCCTCCAGCGGCGGTATCTGACATCAAGCGATCTCAAGTTCCAAGTCGTCTACGACGCGCCCTTCTGGCGTGACGCCGGGTACTCCGGCAGCGTGATCGGCCCGGGCTTCATCGTCTTCGACGGCTCGACCGCGAAGACACGGGGGGTACTGACAGGGTTCTTCAGTGCTGCCGAGTCACTGCGCGTGGCAAAGCAGCCGTGCGCCGCACGCAAAGCCCTCGTCTGCCAGCGGATGGCCCAGTTCTTCGGGCCCCGCGCACTGGAGCCCATTGCTTACGATGACCACTACTGGCTGCTCGAGCCCTACAGCCGCGGATGCGTCGCCGCGCCGCCACCCGGCGTGTGGTCTCAGGTGGGCGCGTACCTGCGAGGCAACGAAGGCCGCATCTTCTGGGCCGGAGCCGAGACATCCGTGCACATGCCCGGACAGATCGAAGGCGCCCTTCTGGCGGGGCAGGCCGCAGCCCGCGAGGCCATGAGCCGGATTGGCTAGTCTGGCGCGCCGCTCTGTTTTGTGCTTATCGAGCGAATAGAGCAGTGGTTGGCGGCGGCATCGGGTGTCTGCTGCCCGGCGACAAGCCGAGGGGCTCTGCACGCCCCGTTGTGACCGTTCGCTCTCTTACACCACTTCCTGGGACATCAACCTGCACCGGGCGGCGCAGCGGGCGCCCGCTCCCGGGCCTGCGATACCCTCGGTGTATGAACGACGCTCCTCCCGGCCCGGCCTTCGCCGACCTCGGCCTCGCCCCCGCCCTCACCCAGGTTCTCGCATCCCTCGGCTACGAAGAGCCCACGCCGATACAGCAGCAGGCGATCCCGCCGCTCCTCGCGGGGCACGACCTGCTGGGGCAGGCGGCCACCGGCACGGGCAAGACGGCGGCCTTCGCGCTGCCGCTGCTGCAGCGGGTGATGGCGCGCGCCGGCACCGACCCGGCGCCCGATGCGCTGGTGCTGGTGCCGACGCGGGAGCTGGCCATCCAGGTGGCCGAGGCGCTGCACCGCTACGGCCACCCGCTGGGCGTGCGCACGCTGCCGATCTACGGCGGCGCGCCCTTCTCGCAGCAGGTCCAGGCGCTGAGGCGCGGCGTGCACGTCGTGGTGGCAACCCCGGGCCGCGCGCTCGACCATCTGCGGCGCGGCACGCTGCAGCTGCAGCAGCTGCGGACGGTGGTCCTGGACGAGGCCGACGAGATGCTCGACATGGGGTTCGCCGAGGACATCGAGCTGATCCTCGAAGCCGCGCCGCCGCAGCGGCAGACGGCGCTGTTCTCCGCCACGCTGCCGCCGCGCATCGCGGCCATCGCCGACAAGCACCTGCGCGAGGCGGTGCGCGTGCAGATCGCGCGCGAGAAGCCCGCCGGCGGCGCCAGGCCGCGGGTGCGCCAGACGGCGCACGTCGTGCAGCGCGCGCACAAGATGGCCGCGCTCGGGCGCGTGCTCGACCTGGAGTCGCCGCAACTGGCCATCGTGTTCGCGCGCACCCGCACCGAGGTCGACGAGGTGGCCGAGAAGCTGCGCGGCCGCGGCTGGCAGGTGGAAGCCCTGCATGGCGGCCTGTCGCAGGACCAGCGCGACCGCGTGATGAGGCGCGTGCGAGGCGGCGGCAAGGGGGGCAGGGCCGGCGAGGCCGGCGGCGTGGACCTGCTGGTGGCCACCGACGTGGCGGCGCGCGGGCTGGACGTGGAGCAGCTGACGCACGTGATCAACTTCAACGTGCCGTCCTCGCCCGAGAGCTACGTGCACCGCATCGGCCGCACCGGTCGCGCCGGGCGCGAGGGCGTCGCGATCACGCTCACCGAGCCGCGCGAGCACCGTCTGCTGCGCAACATCGAGCAGCTCACCCGGACCCGGATCGAGGTCGCGATGCTGCCCACCGCTACCGACGTGCGTGCGCGCCGGCTCGACATGACGCGCGCCTCGCTGCGCGCAGCGCTCGAAGCGGGCGCCCTGGACGGCTTTCGCGTGGTGACCGAGGACCTGGCCGGCGAGTTCGATCCGATGGACGTCGCCGCCGCCGCCGTCAAGCTCGCGCACGAGGCGCTGCAGGGGCCGGCCGCGGAGAGCGACGACGAGCACATCCCGTCGCTGCCGGCACCGGGCGAGCGGGGGGGGCGGGCCGATGCGGGCGGGCGCCTTCGCCGGCGACGCCCCGGACAGGACCGCCATCGGGGCGCGGCCCGCGAAGGAACACCGCGGTGGCACGATGGTGCGCCTGTGGATCGGGCTCGGCCGGCAGGCCGGGCTGAGGCCCGCGGACCTCGTCGGTGCGATCGCCAACGAGGCGGGCATCAGCGCGCGCGAGATCGGCGGCATCGAGATCGCGGACCACTTCAGCCTTGGTGGAAGTGTCGGACGGCGCGGCCGAGCGGGCCGTGCAGGCGTTGCGTGCCACCTCGCTGCGCGGTCAGAGGGTGGTGGTGCGGCCGGATCGGCCGCGGCGCGCCGCCGCGGCCCACGCGACGGCCCGCGCGCCGGGCCCGGGCCGAAAGCCGGGCAAGCTGGGCAAGCCGGGCAAGCCGCCACGGTAGCCGCGCCAGTGTGGTGCGCCCGAAGTCCTGAACCTGTCCGCGCAGGCCGATGCCGGCTTCACCGCGGGCCAGCCTCACCTTGTCGGCCCGGAGCGGTCGTTCGGCTTCAGGCTCGCACACGCTCGATGCTCCGCACAGCCCTTTGCAGCCAGCCGCCTTGGCCTCCGGACCGACTGCCGGGCCGTGACTGAGCGGCAAGCGGCACCGCCTGCCGCGACGCGCGATGCCATTGCCCACTGGGGCTCCGGACGACCGCTGCGCTGCGGCGAGTGCGGCCACGACAAGCTGCTGGCGTTCAGCTGCAAGCGCCGCGGCTTTTGCCCCTCGTGCGGCGCGCGGCGCATGTCGCAGACGGCAGCGCACCTGGTCGACCGCGTCATCCCGCACGTGCCGGTGCGCCAGTGGGTGCTGTCGCTGC
>JBILSM010000155.1:0-6133 GCA_044372085.1 Rubrivivax sp. | reverse complement strand
GCTACATCAAGAGCCAGCCATTGTCTGAATACCGCTCGCAAAAACGCGGCGGACGCGGCAAACAAGCCGCCGTCACCAAAGATGACGATTGGATCGACCAGCTCTTCATTGCCAACACGCACGACTATTTGCTGTGCTTCTCGAATCGCGGTCGCCTTTACTGGCTCAAGGTTTGGGAAGTGCCGGCAGGCTCGCGCGGCTCGCGCGGACGCCCAATCGTCAACATGTTCCCGCTGCAAGAAGGCGAGAAGATCAACGTGGTGCTGGCACTGACTGGCGCAGCCCGTACCTTCCCGGACAACCAGTATGTGTTCATGGCCACGTCCATGGGCACCGTCAAGAAAACCTCGCTGGACGAGTTTTCAAACCCGCGCAAGGGCGGCATCATTGCCGTCAACCTGGACGAAGGCGACTATTTGATCGGCGCGGCACTTACAGACGGTCAGCACGATGTGATGCTGTTCAGCGATGGCGGCAAGGCCGTGCGATTCCCGGAGGACGAGGTTCGCCCGCTGTCTCGAACCGCCCGTGGCGTTCGGGGCATGCAATTGGATGAAGGCCAGAGCGTGATCGCGCTGCTGGTCGCGGAAGACGAAACCCAGAGCGTCCTGACCGCAACCGAGAACGGCTTTGGCAAGCGCACGAGCATCGTGGAATACACCCGGCACGGCCGTGGCGGCAAGGGCATGATCGCCATCATTCAGTCGGAGCGCAACGGCAAGGTGGTGGCGGCCACCCTGGTGCGGGCGGCCGACGAGATCATGCTCATCACCGACAAGGGCGTGCTGGTGCGCACCCGCGTCAGCGAGATTCGGGAGTTGGGCCGCGCCACGCAAGGCGTGACGCTGATCGCCCTGGATGCCGGCGCCAAGCTCAGCGGGTTGCAGCGCATCGTTGAGAACGACGCCGGTGGCGACGAGGAACCTGAGGCCGACCGCAACGCTGGGGATGCCGCCTGATGAATCCCGCTCTGCTGGCGCTGCGCGAGCAGATCGACGCCGTTGACCGGGAACTGCTGGCGCTGCTCAACCGCCGAGCCGGTCTGGCGCTGGAGGTGGGCGAGATCAAGAAGCACGAAGGCTCACCCGTGTTCCGGCCGGAACGAGAGGCCCAGGTGATCGAGGGGCTGAAGCGCGACAACCCCGGCCCGTTGAAGAGCGACAGCATCGCGCCTATCTGGCGCGAAGTGATGTCGGCGTGCCGGTCGCTGGAGAGTGCCTCCCGAGTGGCGTACCTGGGGCCGGCAGGCACCTTCAGCGAGCAAGCCGCCCTGGGTTACTTTGGCTCTTCCATCGAGCGAGTGCCCTGTGCCAGCATCGACGAGGTGTTCCGCGCAGCCAGTGCCGGTGCGGCCGATTTCGGCGTGGTGCCCGTGGAGAACTCCACCGAGGGTGTGGTCGCACGCTCGCTGGACCTGTTCCTGCACACCCCGTTGTCCATCGTCGGCGAGACCAGCCTGCTGGTGCGCCACAACCTGATGCGAAAGACGGCTTCGCGTGAAGGCATCACCGCGGTGCTGGCCCACCCCCAGGCCCTGGCGCAGTGCCAGGCCTGGCTCTCACTGCACCTGCCGCAGGCCGAGCGCCGGCCCGTGGCCAGCAACGCCGAGGGCGCGAGGCTGGCCGCGCTGGACGAATCGTTGGCGGCCATCGCCAGTGAACGCGCGGCCACCGAGTTCGGTCTGCATGTGGTGGCCCCTGCCATTCAGGATGACGCGCACAACCGCACGCGCTTCGCGATCGTCGCCTTGCCCCAGCAGGTGCCGGCACCCGGAGCCAGCGGCCACGACTGCACCAGCCTGGTGGTGTCCGTGCCCAATCGCCCGGGTGCGGTGCATGACATGCTCGTGCCGCTGAAGGCTCATGGTGTTTCGATGACGCGATTCGAGTCCCGGCCGGCGCGCTCGGGCCAGTGGGAGTACTACTTCTACATCGACATCGCCGGCCACCCGGACGATTCGCGCGTGTCCACTGCCCTGGCGGAGTTGCGTGGCACCTGCGCCTTCTTCAAGGTCTTGGGCACCTACCCGGTCGATACCCACTGACCATGATCGAGCGGCTGGGCATCATCGGCTGCGGGCTGATGGGGGGCAGTTTCGCGCTGGCCCTGCGGCGCGCGGGACTGGTCAGGCACGTTGCCGGCTACTCGCGGTCCCAGAGTTCCAGTCGACGTGCCTTCGAGCTGGGCGTCATCGACGAGGCCTGTGGCAGCGCAGCCGATGCCGTCCGCGGGGCAGACATCGTGCTGTTGTCGGTACCGGTGGCCTCGACTTTCGAAGTCCTGACCAGCCTTCGCGCCGCACTGGGCCCCGAAGCCCTTTGCATGGACGTGGGCAGTACAAAGCGGGATGTGGTGGCCGCCGCCCGTGCGGCCCTGGGGCCGGACATCGCCGCGTTTGTGCCGGCTCACCCGATCGCAGGCAAGGAGCGCGCGGGCGTCGATGCCGCGGATGCCGACCTGTACCGCGACCGCCGCGTGATCCTGACGCCGCTGGAGGAAACCGACCCCGAGCGAACCCGCCGGGCGCGCGCCGTTTGGGAGTCCATGGGTGCCGTGGTGAGTGACATGAGCCCCGAGGACCACGACCGTGCATTCGCGGCGGTCAGCCATCTGCCGCACCTGCTGGCCTTTGCCTATATCGCATCCGTGGCGTGCCAGTCTGGGGGCGAACGCATGCTGCAGCTCGCCGGCCCGGGCTTTCGGGACTTCACGCGCATAGCCGGCGGTGACCCAGCGATGTGGCGCGACGTGTTGCTTGCCAACCGTGACGAGGTGCTGGCCCAAGCAGAGAGCTTTCGTCATGCGCTGGGGGAGATCGAGCGTGCCATGGTCGCCGGTGACGCCCAGGCCCTGATGGATCACATTGCGCGCCCTTCCGCCCTGCGCAGCCAGTGGGAGATGGGAGCTGCGTTGGGTGCAATGGCCGGAAGTGCCACCTCCAGGCCTGCCGCCGCCGACGAGTCGGCCTGAGCGCAAGCCCCACACCTGCACCTCAAGAGACCGTCGCGAGCGGCTGGAACCACGATGTACGCGATCCCTTTCCTCGATCTGCCGCCCTTGACAGCAGCCGCCGGCACGGTACGGCTGCCCGGCTCCAAGAGCATCTCCAACCGGGTGTTGCTGCTGGCCGGTCTGGCCGCGGGCACCACGCTCATCCATGACCTGCTGGCGTCTGACGACACCCGGGTGATGCTGGACGCCCTGCGCGCCTTGGGCTGTGGTGTCGAATCCCGCGGCGACGAATGGCATGTCACCGGCCTGGGCGGGCGGCTGAAAGTGCACCAGGCCGAGTTGTTCCTGGGCAATGCCGGCACCGCGATGCGGCCCTTGACGGCGGCGTTGGCGGTGCTGGCCGCCACGCAGGGCGGGGACTTCCGCCTGTCAGGCGTGGCGCGCATGCATGAGCGCCCCATCGGCGATCTGGTGCAGGCGCTGCGGCCCCTGGGCTGCGAGGTCGTGTGCGAAGGCCAGGAAGGCTACCCACCGCTGCGTCTTCGGGGCCAGGCCGGTGGGCGCCTGCACCTGTCGCAGCCCATTCGCGTTCGCGGCGACGTCTCCAGCCAGTTCCTCACGGCCTTGCTGCTGGCGCTGCCGCTGGTGGCGATGCACGAGCCCGTGGTGATCGAGGTCGACGGCGAATTGATCTCCAAGCCCTACATCGAGATCACGCTGAACATGCTGGCGCAGTTCGGCATCACGGTCCAGCGTGAAGGCTTCCAGCGCTTCACCCTGCCCGCGGGCAGCGCCTACCGCACGCCGGGCGATGTGCATGTGGAGGGCGACGCCTCCTCAGCCTCGTACTTCATCGCGCTGGGCGCCCTGGCGGCTCGGCCCGGGGCACCGGTGCGCATCGAGGGCGTAGGCGCTGCCTCCATTCAGGGAGACATCCGCTTCGTGGAGGCCGCGCAGGCCATGGGAGCCACCGTGCGCAGTGGCCCCAACTGGCTGGAAGTCGAGCGTGGGGTCTGGCCCTTGAAAGCCCTTCGACTGGACTGCAATCACATCCCCGACGCGGCCATGACCTTGGCCGTGATGGCGCTCTACGCCGACGGTCCCACACGCCTGACCAACATCGCCAGTTGGCGCGTGAAGGAGACCGACCGGATCGCCGCGATGGCCACCGAACTGCGCAAGACGGGTGCTCGTGTGATCGAGGGCGCCGACTTCATCGACGTGACCCCCCCGGCGCAGTGGCGCGCCGCTGCGGTGCACACCTACGATGACCACCGCATGGCGATGTGCATGTCGCTGGCGGCGTTCAACCCCTTGGCCCAGGCGTCAACGGCCGGCGCGGCGGTGCCCGTGCGCATCCTGGAGCCGTCCTGCGTGGCCAAGACCTTTCCTGACTACTTCGAAGCCCTGTTCAGCCTGGCCAGCGCAGACCAGGCTGCGGTGCCGGTGATCGCCGTAGACGGTCCCTCGGCTTCAGGCAAGGGCACGCTGGCGGGGCGGTTGGCCTTGAGACTGGGCTATCACCTGCTGGACTCCGGCGCGATCTACCGCGCTGCCGGCGTGGCGGCGCAACGAGCCGGGGTCGATCTGACAAACGGTGCTGCCGTTGCGGAGGTCTGCCGCGGCCTGGATCTGCGCTTCGAAGGCGAGCGCGTCCTGCTGGACGGCGCAGACCGCACCGACGAAGTGCGCAGCGAGACCGGGGGCCTGCTGGCTTCGCAGGTCTCGGCCCACCCCGCCGTGCGTGAGGCCCTGCACGAGTTGCAACTGTCCTTCCGACGCCTTCCCGGGCTGGTGGCCGACGGGCGCGACATGGGCACAGTGGTTTTTCCCGACGCAGCGCTCAAGGTGTTTCTCACCGCGAGTGCCGCCCGCAGGGCCGACAGACGTCATAAGCAATTGATTTCAAAGGGTATTCAGGCTAAACTCGCAGACCTTCGCGCAGACCTTGAGCGGCGTGACGAGCAGGACCGAGTCCGCAGCGCGTCGCCCCTGAAGCCCGCCGAAGATGCGTTGGATTTGGACAACTCCGACATGGGCATCGATGAATCCGTCGATCTTGTGTTGGGTTGGTGGAACCAACGCAGGCCCTTCTGAAGAAAGGCTGGCGCGCAGGCGCTGGCACTTCCCTGAAGGGCACACCGCCCATCGGGCTCCCCTTCCGGCCGTCAGGCCACCGGGCCCGGTGATCGTCACCATCGCAACCCCCGCAACACCTGTTGCACACATTGCCGGCTTTCACCTTTCCTGATCGGGCCGGCGCAGGAAACCACATGTCTGAAATGCAAGCCGCCATGGGCGGAGAGTCTTTTGCCGCCCTCTTTGAGGAATCCCTGCAGCGCAGCGAGATGCGCGCGGGTGAGGTCATCACCGCCGAGGTGGTGCGCATCGACTTCAACCACGTCGTGGTCAACGCAGGCCTCAAGAGCGAGTCCTACGTGCCCATCGAAGAATTCAAGAACGACCAGGGCGAGCTTGAAGTCCAGGTCGGCGACTACGTCTCCGTGGCGATCGACGCCGTGGAGAACGGCTATGGCGACACCATCCTGTCGCGCGACAAGGCCAAGCGCTTGGCGTCCTGGCTGTCGCTGGAAACCGCGCTGGAGTCTGGCGACTTCGTCACGGGCACGGTCAGCGGCAAGGTCAAGGGCGGCCTGACGGTGCTGGTCAACGGCATCCGCGCCTTCCTGCCCGGTTCGCTGCTGGACACCCGCCCCGTGAAGGACATGTCGCCCTTCGAGGGCAAGACCATGGAATTCAAGGTCATCAAGCTCGACCGCAAGCGCAACAACGTGGTGCTGTCGCGCCGCGCGGTGGTTGAAGCCTCGATGGGCGAAGAGCGCGCCAAGCTGCTGGAGACGCTGCAAGAGGGCGCCATCGTCCACGGCGTGGTCAAGAACATCACCGAGTACGGTGCTTTCGTGGACCTGGGCGGCATCGACGGTCTGTTGCACATCACCGACATGGCTTGGCGCCGCGTGCGTCACCCCAGCGAGGTGGTGACGGTGGGCCAGGAACTCAGCGCCAAGGTGCTGAAGTTCGACGCCGAGAAGAACCGCGTCAGCCTGGGCATCAAGCAACTGGGCGACGACCCCTGGCACGGCGTGGCCCGTCGCTACCCCACGGGCACCCGCCTGTTCGGCAAGGTCACCAACATCGCCGATTACGGTGCCTTCGTCGA
>JBILSM010000006.1:0-57212 GCA_044372085.1 Rubrivivax sp. | reverse complement strand
GTCGTCGGTGACGAAGACCTCGCCGTGCTGGAAGGGGCTCATCGTCCCCGGGTCCACGTTGAGGTAGGGATCGAGCTTGACGAGGGTGACCTTGAGGCCGCGGGACTCCAGGATCGCGGCCAGGGACGCCGCGGCGATGCCCTTTCCGAGGGAGGACACCACGCCGCCGGTGACGAAGACGAACTTGGTCATTCTGGGTGGCAGGCCGGGAGGCGGTGAACGCGCCGGAAACTGCCCAGTGGGAAAGCCAAAGTATACCGGCCAGGGTCTGCACCAGACCCGCTGCGAGACCCCTGGCGCCGCACCGTTGGGTGACGTGTCGCGTCAGCCGTGATGAAAGTTTTGGGCGTTACCATGAAGGTGCTTGCACCAGGTGCCTGCTGCTGCGCTCGCAGCGGTGGGTTAAACGGGAAGCCGGTGGGTGAGGTGCCCGGACGTGAGATGTCACGCTCTGGGCCCTGACGATTCCGGCGCTGCCCCCGCAACGGTCAGCGAGGAGCGCGTGACAACGCAGCCACTGGGCTCGAAAGGCCTGGGAAGGCGTCATGCGCTTCGGGTTTTCTTTCGTGAGAACCCGGCACTCGCGAGCCCGGATACCGGCCTGATGCACGGGTGGCTGGCGTCGCGGAGGGCGGCCGGGCTGTGGACGCAAAGGTGCTGGTTGCCACCAGACGCCTGCTTGCGTTCATGTGCGGTGGACCTTCACGTTCGGCAGCTATGTCAAGACTGATGGCACGGGGTGTGCCGTCCTTCGAAGGTGCTGCCATGACCTTGAGCTCTCTTGCACATCACTTTGCCCCTCGTGCGGGCCGGTTCTCTTCTCCTGTTCACTCCCCCTTGTCGACCCGCCCAGCGCTGCTGACCACCATCGGTGTGGCGCTGACCGTGACCACAGCGCACGGCATCCAGGCCCAGACACTCCCGTCCGATGACGGCATGCAGCGTGTGGTGGTGACATCGACACGCACGCCCATCCCGGTGCGCCAATTGGCGGCCGATGTGACCGTGATTTCGGCCGAAGCTTTGGCGCAAGCTCAAGGTGAATCTCTCGTTGACGTCATCAGTCGCCTCGCAGGCGTTCAGGTGCTTCGCTCGGGTGGTCCGGGCCAGACTTCCGGCACTCTCATCCGAGGGGCGGCGCAGAAGCAATCCATCGTCGTGGTCGATGGTGTGCGCATGGTGGACACCACTTCGGGGCAGGTGTCTCTGGAAACCCTCTCGCTCGACCACATTGAAAGCATCGAGATTCTGAAGGGACCTGCCAGCAGCATCTGGGGGGCGGACGCCGTCGGTGGAGTCATCCACATCATCACGCGTCAGCCTCGGTCGGCTTTGGAGGCCAGAGCCCGGGTGGCCTTGGGTGGCTATGGGTCGAATCAGCAATCGCTGAGCCTGGGTGGGCAAGCCCCAGGCGGGGCGCTGACCTGGCACCTGGGGGTGGCCAGGGAGTCGAGCAAGGGTGTGTCTGTGCAGACGCCGCAGGGCATGGATTTCAATCCTGATCGTGACGGCTACCGCCTGGGCTCTGCGCACCTTTCGTTGGGGTTGCGCCTGACTGAAGCGCAACGAATCGTCTTCAGAGCGACCGGCAGCACGCTGAGCGCCCGCTACGACGGTACGGAAGACTACGTGTACGACCCTGGCACGTTCGCCCTGCTGAGCTCCGACAGATCGAAGGATCTGCGAATGCGAAAGTCCAACGATCAATGGAGCGCAACCTGGACCTCCCAGTGGGGCTCTGACCTCTCCTCTGAGGTCCGGATCGGCCGTTCAGCGCTGGATTCTGTGAGCGGCTCGTCTGAGACCTACGACGTTCGCTCGACGCGTGATCAGGCTTTGGCCCAGGTGAACTGGAGTGTCAGCAAGGACTTGAGTGCGTCGGCATTTCTGGAGGGCGCGTCTGAGCAGGGTCGGCTTGACGGGTTCTATGGCGACTACGCGCAGCGTCGCCGCAATCAGGCGGTGGGACTCGCAGCGCAGGGAGGGCGCACGGGCAAGCTGTCTTGGCAGGTCGATGTGCGACGCGAAGTCTCCAATGTGTACGGAGGCAGCACGACCGGTCGGTCAGGGCTGCGCTGGAGCCTCACCGACGGCTTGGCACTGCTGGGTGTGTGGGGCACCACTTTTCGTGCCCCCACCTTTGACGACCTCTACTACCCGAACTATTCCAACCCCGCGCTCAGATCGGAGCGAGGCCGCAGTCAGGAACTCGGTCTGATCTGGTCAGGGCTGTCAGATGCGGACTTTTCCGCCCGCGTATGGCGCAATCGCGTGACGGATCTCATTGAGGCAGACCAATCGACTTTCATTCCGTACAACGTGAGCGAGGCGAAACTGGAGGGGCTGAGCCTGCGGGCCGGGTTGTCCCGTCTTGGCGTCAAGTGGGACCTTCAGTCTGATTGGACCAAGGCTGTCAATGCGACAACCTCACAACGGCTGGCTCGCCGAGCGCCTCAGCAGCATGTTGTCAGCGCCAGCCTGCCCCTGCATCGGGTGACGTATTCCGCCAGCCTGAAGTTTCTCGGGCGACGCGCTGACAGCGGTCAGGTTCTGGGTTCAGAGACCACCCTGAATCTGGGCGCCTGGTGGCGCATCAGCAAGCAGTGGGCGATGCAGGCTCGTGTGCTCAACGCCACGGACGAGCCGGTCCGTCCGGCGTATGGTTACCAGGGGACGGGCAGGCAGTTCTGGTGGGGTGTTCAGTTCTCGCCCGATATCTGATCGCGCAGGACGCACGATCCCATGAACCGCATTCCCAGGCCCCACCGTATCGCGTCTTTTCAGGCGGGCGTGCTGGCGTTTGTGTTCGCCTTGCTGGTGGCCCACGATGCCCGGTCCGACGCGGTGTCGATCACCGACGACCGCGGCGTCAAGCACACCTTCGCCCAGCCCCCTCAGCGCGTGGTGACCTTGCTGCCCAGCCTCACGGAGGCGGTCTGCGTCGTGGGGGCCTGCGGCCGGCTGGTGGGTACCGATCGCTACTCCAACTGGCCGGTGGCCGTGGCGGCGCTACCCAAGCTGGGTGGGCTGGATGACGCGGTGGTGGAGCGCATCGTGGCCTTGCGGCCGGATGTCGTGCTGGCCGCGTCGTCTACCCGGGCGCAGGCCCGGCTGGAGCAACTGGGCTTGCGCGTGCTGAGCTTCGAGTCGAACCGCCACGACCAGGTGCGCTCGACCCTGCAGCGCCTGGGTCAGCTCTTCGCGGCGGGGCCAGCGGCAGAGACCGCCTGGCGCGCCATCGAGGCGGACATCGAACGGGCTGCCACCCAGGTGCCGTCCAGGCTGAAGGGGCGCAGTGTCTACTTCGAGGCCGACTCCACGCCCTACGCGGCCGGGGAGGCGTCATTTCTCGGGCAGACGCTGCAGCGTCTGCACCTGCGCAACGTGGCGCCGGCCGCGCTGGGGGCCTTTCCCAAGCTGAGCCCGGAATTCATCGTCCGGGCTCAGCCGGACGTGATCCTGGCCACGCGTCGGCATGTGCAGGAGATGCCGGGCCGGCCGGGCTGGTCGACGCTGAAGGCGCTGCGCGAGCGGCAGGTGTGTGGCTTTGACGAGCCCACGTACGAACTGCTGATCCGCCCCGGCCCCCGCATGGGCGAGGCGGCCCTGGCGATGGCGCGCTGCCTGGCCGCGTTGCCTGCGACACCTTGAGCGATGCGCCATGAGCGATACCCCTGAACGATTCGCCCTGAACGCTTCGCCCTGAACAACATGCCCGCTGCCGAACGCCGCCGTCTGGTGCAAGCCGCCCTGGCCCTGGCCGTGGTGTGCGGGGCCGCGTTGCTGGGCGGTTTGGCTGCCGGCAGCGATGGCTGGTCGTGGCCTGCGGGCTTGGCCCATGACCCGGTCCTGCGTGCCATCGTGTTCGACATCCGACTGCCGCGAACCCTCGGGGCCTGGCTGGTGGGGGCTTTGCTCGGGCTGGCCGGCGCCATCGCGCAAGGACTGTTCCGCAACCCGCTGGCCGACCCGTACCTGCTGGGCACGGCCGCAGGCTCGTCGCTGGCGGTGGTGGCGGTGCTGACCGCCGCCGCCGCGCTGGGTGCGGGCAGTGCCGGCGCCCCTGGGGCTGGTGTCGCCGACATGGCGGGCAGCAGTGACGGGGGAGGCCTTGGATTGCAGGCCCTGGCCGACTTGGGTCTGGCCGCAGCGGCCTTCTGCGGTGCGGCACTGGGCATGCTGCTGACGCTCACCCTGTCCAGGGGCGCGCGCCATACCGCACGCCTGCTGCTGGCCGGTGTGGTGGTGGGCGTGTTGCTGATGGCCGTGAGCGATCTGCTGACCACCGCCTACCCGCAGGCCTTGCGCGCACGGCAGGGCTTTCTGCTGGGCAGCACGGGCTATGTGGGCTGGGGCGGGGTGGTCCTGCTGGCGGCTGGTCTGGCTGTGGCGCTGCCCTGGGCCTGGCGGCTGGCCCGCGTGCTGGACGCGCTGGCCCTGGGCGAGGACACCGCACGAAGCCTGGGGCTGGACCTGGGGCGTTTGCGTATCACGCTGATCGGACTGATGGCTCTGGCCACTGGCCTGGCCGTCTCGCAGGCCGGGCTCATCGCCTTTGTGGGCCTGGTGGCGCCGCACATCGTGCGGCGCAGCGTCACGGCCTCGCACCGCGTGCTGCTCGCGGCCAGTGCGGCCACGGGCGGGGTCTTGCTGCTGGCGGCCGATCTGCTGGCCCGCACCCTGCTGTCACCGCAGGAGTTGCCGGTGGGCGTACTCACGGCGGTGCTTGGCGGGGGTTACCTGCTGTGGCTTCTGCAGCGCAGCGGAGAGCGTGCATGATTGAAGCGCGTGGCTTGCACCTGAGCCTGGCCGGGCGCACCGTGCTGCTGGGTGTGGACGCAGGTTTCGACAACGGCTGGACGGCCATCGTAGGGCCCAACGGGGCCGGCAAGTCCACGCTCTTGCGGGCCCTGGCGGGTTTGCTTGCGCCCGATGCGGGTGGGGTGCGGCTGGAGGGCCGCACGCTGGTGGAGTGGTCGGCGCAGGAGCGGGGACAACGCATCGCCTGGCTGCCCCAGGCCAGCGACACCGTGTCAGATCTCAGCGCCCGTGACGTCGTGATGTTGGGTCGCGTACCGCACCTGGGCCTGATCGGCACGCCGGGCCCGCGCGACGAGGCCGCCGTGGAGGCCGCCATGCGCCAGACCGAGTGCGCGGCCTGGGCCGACCGCAGGTTGTCGGCGCTCAGTGGTGGGGAGCGCCAGCGGGTGCTGCTGGCGCGTGCGCTGGCCGTGCAGGCGCCGGTGCTGCTGCTGGACGAGCCGACGGCCCATCTCGATCCGCCGCATCAGGTGAGCCTGGTGCGCTTGTGTCGCGTGCTCGGTCAGGACAGGACCGTGGTCACCGTGCTGCACGACCTGAATCTCGCGTTGCAGGCCGACCGGTTGCTGGTGCTGGACCAGGGGCATGCCATCGCCGCAGGGGAGCGGGACGACCCCGCTTTGCATCTCGCCTTGGAGCAGGTCTTCGGGGGTTCGATCCGCATCCAGCCTGCGGGTGAGGGCTGGATGGCCGTGCCGCAGGTGGACTGACCAGCCCGCGCGTGCGGGGCCGGGCGGGCCTGTCAGTTGTGGAAGTGGCAGGCCACCCAGTGGCCGTCAGCCGCCTGCTTGAGTTCGGGCTTCTCGGTACTGCAGCGCGGGTGTTGCGCCTTGGGGCAGCGGGTGTGAAAGTGGCAGCCCGTGGGCGGGTTGATGGGGCTGGGCACGTCGCCCTGCAGCATGATGCGCTTGCGCTTGATGGTCGGGTCCGGAATGGGGACGGCCGACAGCAAGGCCTCGGTGTACGGGTGGCGCGGGGTGATGTAGAGGTCCCGTGCCGGGGCGATCTCCACGATGCGGCCGAGGTACATCACCGCCACGCGGTCGCTGATGTGCTCCACCACCGAGAGGTCGTGCGCGATGAAGATGTAGGTGAGGTTGAACTTGGCTTGCAGGTCTTCCAGCAGATTGATCACCTGCGCCTGGATCGAGACGTCCAGGGCCGACACGGCCTCATCGCACACCACCAGCTTGGGGCTCACCGCCAGGGCGCGCGCAATGCCGATGCGCTGGCGCTGGCCGCCTGAGAACTCGTGCGGGTAGCGCCGCATGTGGTCGGCGCTCAGGCCCACGGTCTCCAGCAGTTCGATGATCCGGTCCTGGTAAGCCTGTGGCGTCGGCGCCAGCTTGTGGATGGTCAATGCCTCCCCAATGATGGCGCCTACCGTCATGCGCGGGTTCAGTGAGGCGTAGGGGTCCTGGAAGATGATCTGCATGTCGCGCGCCATGGCGCGCAGATCGTTCTTGCCCAGAGCGGTGACGTTCTTACCTTCGAACCAGACCTCGCCCGATGTGGGCTCGATCAGCCGAAGCAGACACCGCCCCATGGTGCTCTTGCCGCAGCCGGACTCACCCACCACGCCCAGGGTTTCGCCTGCGCTCAGATCGAAGCTGAGGCCGTCCACCGCATGTACCCGGCCGACTTCGCGCTGAAGCAGACCGCCCTTGATGGGGAAGTGCTTGACCAGGTTCTTCACCTGCAGCAGCGGGGCGTTCATGCGACCTCCAGGAAACAAGCCACCTTGTGTCCGGGTGCGATCTCGCGCAGCGGCGGCGTGGCCGCGCTGCAGGCCGGCGTGGCGTGGCGGCAGCGGCCTGCGAACCGGCAGCCTTCGGCCGGCTCGATCAGCTTGGGCACGGTGCCGGGAATGGCTTCCAGCCGGGTGTGGTGGGTGGCGGCCAGGTCGATGCGAGGGATGGAGCGGATGAGGCCCTGGGTGTAGGGGTGTCGCGGGTTGGCGAAGAGTTCCTCCACCGTAGCTTCTTCCACCACCTTGCCGGCGTACATCACCACCACGCGCTGCGCCACCTCGGCCACCACGCCCATGGCGTGGGTGATCAGCATCACGGCCATGCCCATGGTGGACTTCAGTTCGGCCATCAGGTCCAGGATCTGAGCCTGGATGGTGACGTCCAGCGCCGTGGTGGGTTCGTCGGCGATGAGCAGCTTGGGCTTGCAGGCCAGGGCGATGGCGATCATGACGCGCTGGCGCATGCCGCCGGAGAACTGGTGCGGATAGTCTCTGACCCGGCGCTCGGGCGTCGGAATGCGCACCAGCCGCAGCATCTCCACCGCTCGGTCCATGGCGTCCTTGCGGGACAGGCCTTCGTGCAGGCGCAGGCTCTCGGCAATCTGCTCGCCCACCGTGAACACCGGGTTCAGGCTGGTCATCGGCTCCTGGAAGATGATGGCGATTTCCTTGGCGCGGATGGCCTGCATCTCCTGCGGGCCCAGCGGCACCAGGTCGCGCCCCTGCCACAGCACCTGGCCGGCCACGATCTTGCCGGGCGGCATGTCGATGAGCTTCATCACCGTCTTGGCGGTGACGCTCTTGCCGCAGCCGGACTCGCCCACCACGCACAGCGTCTCGCCAGCGTCCAGTGTCATGTCCACGCCGTCTACGGCGTGCAACCAGCCGTCGTCGGTCTTGAAGTGGGTCTTCAGACCCTTGATCTCGAGCATCGCCACGGGGCCGGCCCTCAGAGCACGCGGCGCGGGTCCAGCGCGTCGCGCAGGCCGTCACCGATGAAGTTGATCGTCAGCACCGTCACGAAGATCGCAAGGCCAGGAAACAGCGCCCAGTGCACCGCCAGATCCATGTAGTCGCGTCCGTCATAAAGGATGCGGCCCCAGGTGGGAATGTCGGGCGGGAAGCCCAGGCCCAGGAAGGACAGGGTGGATTCGGCAATGATGGCGGCGGCCACGTCGATGGTGGCAGCGACGATCACCGGCCCCAGGCTGTTGGGCAGGATATGCCGAACCACCTGCCGCTGCGTGCTGGCGCCCAGCGCCCGCGCGGCCTCGACGAACTCTTTCTCGCGCAGCGAGAAAAACTGAGCGCGCACCAAGCGAGCCACGGGCATCCATCGGAAGCCCCCGATCACGACCACGATCAAGATGAAGATGCCGACCTCCAGGCCGAACATCTGCTTCAAAGGCTCTCGGAACAGGAAGATCAGCAGCAGCAGCAGGGGAAGCTGGGGCAAGCTCAAGAAGAGGTCGGTCACCCACATGAGCGCGGCATCCACCCAGCCCCGGGAGATGCCTGCAATGGCTCCGATGATGACCCCCACCGTGATGGCCATCAACATGGCTGACATGCCTACGGCCAGCGAGATCCGCCCCCCGTAGAGCATGCGAGCGAGGATGTCGCGGCCCAGGTCGTCCGTGCCCATGGGGTGCTTCCAGGACGGGCCCGCCAGACGGGCCTGGAAGTCCACGTCGTTGACGCCCACCTTGTAGAACATCGGTCCGAGCAGGACGGCCAGCACCAGCAGGCCCAGCACCCACAAGCTCCAGTAGGCCAGGCGGTGACGCTTGAAGCGCCGCCAGGCCTCGGTCCAGGGCGAGACGCTCTCAGCCGGCTTGCCCAGCTCACTTGTAGCTGATGCGGGGGTCGAGCCAGCCATAGAGGACGTCTGCGAGTAGGTTGAAGAAGATGACCAGGCAACTGAACACGAAGGTCACGGCCATGATCACGGGTGTGTCGTTACGCAGAATCGCATCGATCAGCAACGAGCCGATGCCGGGGATGCGGAAGATCTGTTCGGTGACGATGGCGCCACCAAAGACGGCGGGCATCTGCAGCGCCACCAAAGTCACTACCGGGATGAGTGCATTGCGCACCACATGCTTGAGTACCACGACACGTTCGGCCAGCCCCTTGCTGCGCGCGGTGGTGACGTAGTCCAGCCGGATCACGTCAAGCACGGCGGATCGCACGTAGCGCATCCAGCTCGCGGCCTGAAACAGACCGAGAACCGTCACGGGCATGATGGATTGCTTGATGTGCGCCCACCACCACTCCAGACCCGTCGCGCTGATGTCGGTTCGGAAGACGAACGGCAGCCATCCCAGATGTATGGAGAAGAAGAGGATGAAGATGACGCCCGTGAAGAAGGTGGGCAGCGAGAAGCCGATGAACGCGACCGTGCTGGCAATGCGGTCGAACCAGGAGTAGGGCTTCACAGCGGCCAGGACGCCGACCGGCAGGGCCACCAGCAGCGCCAGGATCTGTGAGGCGCCGATGACGGCAATCGTCACAGGCAAACGCTGCCAGATCAGCTGATCGACGTCGATGCGGCTGACGAAGGAAAAACCCCAGTCACCCCGCAACATCGCGCCCAGCCAGTGCAGATAGCGCTGCCACACGGGGTCATCCAGGCCCAATGAGGCGCGCAACTGCAAACGTACCTCGGGCGGTACGTTCGGGTTGGTGGCCAGCTCCTCGAACGGATCGCCCGGTGCAAGGGCCAGCACCGTGAACAGGATGACGCTGATGCCCAGCAGACTGGGCAGGGCAATCAGCAGTCGCCTCAGGACATAGGCTCCCACAACTCAGCGCCGCTCAGGCTTCCTTGAACCAGTGCGCCAGCGCCCAGGTGTCGTTGTCCCAGCCCGACAGGTGGGCGGTGAGCTTGGAGCCCGCCGCAGACACACGTGGGCGGAAGACCACCGGAATGATGTACCCATCGTTGATGACCAGATCGTTCATCCGGATGAACATCGCTGAACGCTTGGCCGGGTCGAGCTCGGACTGCGCCGCAGTGTGGGTGCGGTCGTACTCTTCGCTGCGCCAGCGGCTGATGTTGCGGCCCGCCCACTTGTTGGCCTTCGTGGCCAGTTCCCACGAGCAGTACTGCTCCATGAAGACCTGGGGGTCGGGCTGGGTCATCGTGGTGGTGAACATCTGCATGTCAGCCCAGAACTTCTGATAGGTGTCCGGGTTGGCGAAGTCTCCGCCAAAGAACACGGCGGCTGTCACGCTCTTGAGCTCCAGGTCAATGCCGGCCTTGGTGCAGGCGTCCTTGATGATGGCCTGGGTCTTCTGGCGAGGCTGGTTGACGGAGGTCTGGTAGACGAATTTGAGCTTGACGTTGCCTTTGGCACGGATACCGTCCGTGCCTCGCCGCCAGCCCGCCGCTTCCAGGATCTGATTGGCCTTGTCGATGTTGAACTCGAACTTCGTGTTGCCGCTGCGCACACGCGGCGGGTTGTTCAGGAAGTTGGCGGTGGCCACCCCAGTGCGGCCGTAGATGAAGTCCTGGACGCTCTTGCGGTCCACCAGCAGGCCCATGGCGTCGCGCACGGCCTTGTCCTGAAAGGCGAAGTGCTTGCTCTTCATGCTTGCACGCTCGCCGTCGACCTCGTTCCACGGGTCGGTGGGGTTGAGCTGGATGAACTCGATGTTGCCGCCGGCGACGATGGTGATCTTGCCGCGCGCACCTGGCGCCGTCTCCATACGCTTGAGGATTTCGTCCTCGACCTGCAGGTTCCAGGCGTAGTCGTACTCGCCCGTCTGCAGCACCGCACGGGCCGCGGAAATGGCGTCACCCCCACCCTTGACCTCCAGCGCGTCAAAGTGTGGCCGGTTGGGGACGTGGTAGTTCGCGTTGGCCGTGGCCAGGATCAGGTCGCCCGGCTTGAAGTCCTTGAAGATGTACGGGCCTGTACCCACCGGCCTGAGGTTTGCCGGCGCTTCACGCGACTTGGCCCCCATGAACGGACCGAACACATGCTTGGGCAGAAGCATGCCGCTGGTGCCGACGAAGGGCTCGGCCCAGAACGGCGTGGGCTTGGGGAAGGTCACACGCACGGTGTGTGAGTCGACTTTCACGACCTGGATATCGCGGTAGGTGGCGATGTTCGACGCTGCCGTGGCGGGGTCCTTGCAGAACTCCCAGTTGAAGACCACGTCATCAGCGGTGAACGGTTGCCCGTCGTGCCAGGTCACGCCGCGCTTGAGCTTCCACGTGACCGACCGGCCGTCCGCCGACAGGCCGCCGTTCTCGCGCGAGGGGATTTCCGCTGCGAGCTGGGGTACGAGATTGCCTTCGAAATCCCAGCCGGCCAATGGCTCGTAGAAGATGCGCGAGGCATCTTGCTCCTTGGTGCCGGTGGCCCAGTGCGGATTCAAATGCACGGCACCCTGCCACCACAGCAACTTCAAGGTGCCACCGCCACCGCGGCGGGTAGGCTTGTAGGTGATGGGAGCCTGTGCATTGGCCACGCCGTAGTGCATCAGCATCATGGAGGCCATGGGCGCGGTCAGGCCGACGCCTACCATCTGCTGGATGAAGCTGCGCCGGGGCAGCTTGCCCTCACGGACCTCTTCGACGAGGGCCCTGATGTCCTGTTCGTTCATGCTCATGCTCACATCTCCTGAAGAAGCTTGCTGCAGTGCACCATGCACCAACCGTGCCAGATGCTATCCGTTTCCTGACAACCGGCCATCGGGGTCCGCCCGGATCGGTGGGGGCATTTGCAGCGTGTATACACGGGTCTTCATCCTCAAGGAGTTCGCATGAACCCGCCGCGCGTCGAACTCAGCGCACCCGACATCAGCCCTTGGCGCGACGGCGGGACCGGCATCCCATGGGTGCACGTGCTCCGGTCTGACTGCCCGGGCCCTACGGTGCTGGTGCAGGCCCTGACCCACGGCAACGAGATCTGCGGCGCCATCGCCCTGGATGCGCTGATGCGCGAGGGTTTGGTGCCCCGGCACGGCCGCCTGGTCGTCGTGTTCGCCAATGTCGAGGCCTTCCGTCGCTTCGACCCCGGCAACCCTCATGCCTCACGCTGTGTGGACGAGGATCTCAACCGCGTCTGGGGCGATGACCGGCTGTTCGGCCCGGGTGATTCGGTGGAACTGCGACGTGCCAGGGAACTGCAACCCTTCGTGGATCAGGCGGACCTGGTGCTGGACATCCACTCCATGAGCGAGCCCTGCCGCCCCATCATGGTGTGTGGCACGGCCGACAAGAATGCGGCCTATGCACGCGAACTGGGCGTACCGGGCGACCTGCTGCTGGACACCGGCCACCCGGCCGGGTTGCGCATGGTGGAGCGCGGCGGCTTCAGCGAGGCGGGCAGTCCCAAGCGGGCGCTGCTCATCGAATGCGGGCAGCACTGGGAACGCTCTTCGGCCGACGTGGCCTGGGACACCCTGGTGCGTTTCCTGCGCCTGGCGGGCATGGTCGATGCGGCCTGGGCGGCTGCCCGCCTGCGTCTGACGCCCCCTGCTCAGCAGCGCACGGTGCGCGTGACCGAGCCGGTGGTCGCGCGTTCGTCGGACTTCCGCTTCCTGGTGCCGGTGGTGTCGCTGGGGGAGGGCCACCCCGCGGGTACGCCCATCGCCCAGGACGGCAGCCACATCTGGCACGCACCCTACGACGATTGCGTGCTGGTGATGCCGGGGATGAACCACCTCAAGCCCGGCAACACCATGGCCCGGCTCGGGCGCTACGAAAGGGTTTGAGCGGGTACCTTTTCGGTCGCCATGGACTTGATGGCGTCGAGCACGGCCTGCGCCGTCTCCACCGGGCGCTCCATGGGGTACAGGTGGGAGCCCTCGATCCAGCCGATGCGCCCCTGGCTCAAGGCCCGCGTCATGGCCATGCCCACCTGGCGGCCCTCCGCTGACCGTGTGCCGCCCAGGTAGTGCACCGGGCAGGCGGGCGGGTGGCGCTTGAGCAGCGTGCCGAAGTGGTGCGGCAGCGTGTTGTAGATGCGGGTCTCGACAGCGCGATCGAAGGCCAGGCGCACGCCGCCTTGTACGGGCTCGGGTTCGGTGCCGGCGCGAATGTAGTCGGCCAGCACAGCCGGGTCCCAGCGGGCGAACATGCTCTTGGCCGCGAAGTGCGCCAGCGCTGCGTCGGCATCGGGCCAGTGGTGCCGACGCGATTGCGACACCCGGCCTGGCGACACGCGCTTGATCAGCCCCGTGGCCTTGGCCACCTGCACGCCGTGTGCGCGCCAGCCCGCCACCACGGGGGAGTCCAGCAGCACCACGCCCTGCGCCAGGCCTTTGCGGCGGCAGGCCGCCAGCAGGCTCAGATAGCCGCCCAGGGAGTGCCCCACCAGGTAGACCGGCCCGGCGCCGCGGGCTTGCGCATCCACCAGCGCAATCAACTGGTCGCGCAGGCGCGGCCAGTTGCTCGTGACCGGAAAGGCCGGGTCGTGGCCGAAGCGCTCCACCGCCACCACCTGCCAGCCGGCCTCGCGCCAGCGGTCGAAGAGTTTGCGGTAGGTGCCCGCCGGAAACCCGTTGGCGTGGCTGAAGACCAGCGTGCCCTGGTCGCTCAAACGATGCGCTCCGAGGGGGTGGCGATCTTGCGCATGGGTTCGAAGCGGTCGCTGCCGGTCATGAGGGGGTGCGCGGCCTGGCCGCCGTCCCAGCGCGGGTCCTCGATGCCCTCGAACACTTCCTTCAGGCGCTGGCCCCAGGTGTTGCGGATCATGCGGAAGTAGGGGTTGTGCTCGTCGATGCACACCACCCGGTCGCTGCTGAACTCGCCGTCGCGGTAGATCAGCAGGTCCAGCGGCAGGCCCACCGAGAGGTTGGACTTGAGCGTGGAATCCATGGACACCAACGCGCACTTCGCCGCTTCGTCCAGCGGCGTGGCCGGGGTCAGCACGCGGTCCAGGATGGGCTTGCCGTACTTGCTCTCGCCCACCTGGAAGAAGCAGGTCTCGCGCGTGGCCTCGATGAAGTTGCCGGCCGAATACACCAGGAACATGCGCATGGCCTCGCCCTTGATCTGGCCGCCGAAGATCATGCTGGTGTTGAAGTCGATGCCCGCGGCGCGCAGCGAGGGGCCGTCTTGTTCGTACACGCGGCGCACCGCGCTGCCCAGCACGCGCGTGGCGTCGAACATGCTGGTGGCGTTCCAGATGGTCAGCGGCTCTTCCTGGGGACCGCGGTCGATCTTCTCCACTTGCAAGATCTCGCGCACGCTCTGGCTGATGCTCAGGTTGCCCGCTGACAGCATGACCATGAAGCGGTCGTCCTCCCGCTCGTAGATCATCATCTTGCGGAAGGTGCTGATGGCGTCCAGACCCGCATTGGTGCGTGAATCGGACAGGAAGACGAGGCCGGCATCCAGGCGGATGCCTACGCAATAGGTCATGGCGTGTTCTGGCTGAGGTTCTTGAGTCGGTACAGGGCGTCCAGCGCCTCGCGGGGGCTGAGCCTATCAGGCTCCAGTGACGCCAGCGCATCTTCCAGCGGGCTGGGCGTGGCGGCTGACGGGGCCGCAGGGGAGGGGGGCGCCGCGAAGAGGTCCACCTGCGCCGAATGGGCTTGCTGCTGGGACTCCAGCGCCTCCAGCGTGGCGCGCGCCTGGCGCAGCAGCGAGGCGGGCATGCCCGCCAGGCGGGCCACCTGCACGCCGTAGCTGCGGCTGGCCGGCCCCGGCTCGATGCGGTGCAGGAAAACGATGTCGTGCCCGCTCTCCACGGCGCTGACGTGCGCGTTGGCCGCCCGCTCGTGCCGCGCCGGGAACTCGGTGAGTTCGAAGTAGTGCGTGGCAAACAGCGTGAAGGCGCGGCAGCGGTCGTGCAGATGGGTGGCGATGGCCGAGGCCAGGGCCAGGCCGTCGAAGGTGCTGGTGCCGCGGCCGATCTCGTCCATCAGCACCAGGCTGTGCTCGGTGGCGCCGTGCAGGATGGCCGCGGCCTCCGTCATCTCCAGCATGAAGGTGGACTGGGCGTTGGCCAGGTCGTCGGCCGCGCCGATGCGGGTGTGGATGGCGTCCACCGGCCCGAGCCGGCAGGTGCGCGCCGGCACGAAGCTGCCCATGCTGGCCAGCAGCACAGTCAGCGCCACCTGGCGCATGTAGGTGCTCTTGCCGCCCATGTTGGGGCCGGTGATCACCAGCATCCGGGTGCGGGCGTCGAGCCGGCAGTCGTTGGCGATGAAGTCAGGCCCGCCGGTCTCGCGCAGGCGCTGCTCCACCACCGGGTGGCGGCCGGCCTCGATCTCGATGCAGGGGTAGGACACGAAAGCGGGGCGCGTCCAGCCCAGCGTGGCCGCACGTTCGGCCAGGGCGCACAGGGCGTCCAGCGCGGCCAGTGCTCGCCCCAGTGCGCTGAGGGCTCCCAGGTGGGGCTGCAAGGCGTCCAGCACCTGCTCGTAGAGCCACTTCTCCCGGGCCAGCGAGCGCTCCTGCGCCGACAGGGCCTTGTCCTCGAAGGCCTTGAGCTCGGGGGTGATGAAGCGCTCGGCGTTCTTCAAGGTCTGGCGTCGCCGGTAGTCCTCCGGCACGCGGTCCAGGCCCGAGGCCGTGACCTCGATGTAGAAGCCATGCACCTTGTTGAACTGCACCCGCAGGTTGGCGATGCCGGTGCGCGCGCGCTCGCGCTGCTCCAGGTCCACCAGGAAGGTGTCGCAGTTCGTGGCGATGCCGCGCAGCTCGTCCAGCTCGGCATCGAAGCCGGGCGCGATCACGCCGCCGTCGCGCAGCAGCACCGCAGGTTCGTCGGCAATGGCGGTCAGAGGAGCTGCGACCTGGGGGTTCAGGGTCAGCGCCAGTTGCAGCCGCTGGAGCAGGGCGGTTCGCGCCGACGTGCCGTCGCTTCCAGGGTGGGCGTTCTCGGCCTCAGCGCCCCTGGGTTCCGATGAACTCGGGGTTGCCGGCACCCGTTCGCGCAGCGCGGGCAGCAGTGCCAGCGTCGCTCTCAATCCGGCCAGTTCCCGCGGCCGTACCTGCCGCAGCGCCGTGCGCGAGGTGATGCGCTCCACATCGCTGACATGGCGCAGGGCTTCGCGCAGCGGTTCGAAACCTGCAGCCACCAGCGCCGTCACGGCCTCATGCCTCTCCGTGGCCGCCGTGCGCGCGCGGCTGGGGTGAGTGAGCCAGTGCCGCAGCAGCCGGCTGCCCATGCCGGTGCGGCAGGTGTCCAGCAGCGAGAGCAACGTGGGCGCGTCCTCGCCCCGCAGCGTCTGCGTCAGCTCCAGGTTGCGGTGCGTGCTGGGCGGCAGGTCCATCAGGTCGGTCGCCCGCTCCACGCTCAGGGTCTGCACATGGGCCAGGGCCTGGCCCTGGGTGTGCTCGGCGTAGCTCAGCAGCGCCGCTGCAGCGGCCTGCGCCACCGGCAGGTCCTGTGCATTGAAGCCGGCCAGCGAGGCCACCCGCAGCTGCGCGCACAGCTTGCGCTCGCCCAGGGCGGTCTCGAACTGCCAGGCCGGGCGGGTGGTTTTCGGCCCGCGCCAGCTCCGCAGGGCCTCGGGCATCTCGTGGCTGCCGTCATGCAGCAGTTCGGCCGGGGACAGGCGGGCCAGCCAGCCGGGCAGCTCGCCTTCGCCACATTCGGTCATCCCCAGCGTGCCGCTGGCCACGCCCAGCCATGCCAGGCCCCAGGTCGCGCGGTGGCGGTGCACGGCCAACAGCAGGCTGTCGGCGCGGTCGGCCAGCAGTTCCGCGTCGGTCACCGTGCCGGGCGTCACCACCCGCACCACCTTGCGCTCCACCGGCCCCTTGGCCGTGGCCACGTCGCCCACCTGTTCCGCCACCGCCACCGACTCGCCCAGCTTCAGCAGCTTGGACAGGTAGCTCTCCACCGCGTGAACCGGCACCCCGGCCATCACCACGGGCTCGCCAGCCGACGCCCCTCGCGTGGTCAGCGTGATGTCCAGCAGGCGGTGGGCCTTGCGCGCGTCGTCGAAGAACAGCTCGTAGAAGTCCCCCATCCGGTAGAACACCAGCGTGTCCGGGTGCTCGGCCTTGATGCGCAGGTACTGCGCCATCATGGGGGTGTGGGCCGAGAGGTCGCCGGTCAGAAGTTCGGCGGTGGTAGTAGCTGCAGGCATGACAGCCGACATCGTAGGTCAGGCGCAACGACGGGACGCAGGCAGCCTGTGCAGCCCCGGGGTTTGCCCGCCATGCACGGGATGGCGTGGTGAGCCGGTCTGGGCCTCGAAGCTGGGCGTCACGCCACAAAACGCAGCGACAGCCTCCCCAACACCCCATAGTCCACCTCCACCCGGTCCCCCGGGCGCACTGGCAGCGGCACCATGCAGGTGCCGGTGGAAATGAATTGCCCGGGTTCCAGCTCAAGGCCCAGGCGGGATACCTCGTTGACCAGCCAGGCCAGTGCCACACGTGGATCGCCCAGCACGGCGGTGCCATCGCCCTCGCGCTGGGTGTGTGCCGCACCATCGGGCCCGTGGACGGTGGCGCGCACCCGGCGGACCCGCAGGTCCATGCCGCGCCAGTCGGCGTCCGCGGGCTGCCCGATGGCAAAGCGATGGGCGCAGGCATCGTCGGCGATCAACTGCGCCTCGCCTGCGTGGGCGAAGTCTTCGAAGCGCGAGTTGGGCACTTCGATGGACGGCAGCAGAGCGTCCATGGCGTCCAGCACCTCGGGCACCGTGTAGGGCGCTTCCCGGGGTGTCAGGCGCTGGCCGACGCGAAAGGCAAATTCGGGCTCGGCCACTCTCATCACGTTGCCGGTCAGCGATACCGTGTCCCCGTCACCGTCCACCAGGCCGGAGAGCACCCGCCCGGCCAGAGGGCCGTCCACGCCGATGTGGGCTTGGCCTGCGGCACTGGTGGCGGCGATCTTCCAGCCCACCACCGTGCGTCCGGTCACGGCCGGCAGCAGCGCCTGGATGGCATGGCCGCTGGCGGGGTCCACGGGCTGCAGCCCTGGGGGCAGGCTTTGCAGGGTCTGTCCGGTCAGGCGGGTTTCCCACAGCAGTCGGGCGGCGGCTGCGGCAGCCGCCGCGGCGAGCCCGCCCATGGCAGCGGAGGTTGCTTGGTCTGTGTTCATCACGTGCTCGTGCGGGGTTTGCGCCCCAGGTTGACGGCGTTGCCGCCGAGGATGAGGGCTGCGCCCGCCAGCGTCACCAGGTCGAAACGCTCGGCATAAAGCGCCCAGCCGGCGGCTGCGGTCAGGGGCAGGCGCAGGAAATCCATCGGCACCACCACGGTGGCCTCCGCGTGCGCCATGGCGCGCGCCATGCAGTAGTGCGAGCAGGTGCCGCACACGCCCACTACCGCAATCCACAGCCATTGCATCCCGACGGGGGTTTGCCAGCTGGCGATGGCCGGTACCGCGCCGATGAAGGATTGCAGCACCAGCATCCAGAACATCAGCTGCGTGGCGGTGTCGGTTCGGGTCAGCGACTTGACCATGGTGACCGAGACTGCAAACCCCACGGCCGCCACCAGCGCGATCAGATGGCCCAGACTGAAAGCCGCGCCGGGCGCAGGTCGCACGATGAGCGCCACCCCGGCCACACCCAGCGCGATCGCGGCGACCTTGCGTGCATCCAGCCTTTCACCCAGGAAGGCGTAGGCCAGCAGCGCGGTCCAGATCGGCATCGTGAACTCCAGCGCCACCACGTGGGCCAGGGGGATCAACGCCAACGCCGCCAGCCAGCCGGCCTGCGCTGCGTAGTGCACCAGGTTGCGCAGCCCGTGCGCCTGCAGCCGTGTGGTGGCCATGGCGCGCAGCCCGCCTGCCGCGTGTACCAGCGGGGCCAGCACCACCAGCCCGATCAGCGAGCGCAGCAGCATCACCTGGAAGACCGACAGCTCCCGCGTGGCTTCGCGGCCGGCCACGGCAATGGCGGTCATCATCAGCAGCCACCCGGCCATCCAGCCGGCGGCGCGGGCCGTGGAGGTTCCGGCCTCGGAGCTCATGGAACGGCACCCATCTGAACTTCGTTACGCCCGCCGTTCGGGGCCCGGCAGCGGGCCTCGTCGGCACGCGACAGGGCCTGCTCCATCGGCTCGCCCGCCAGCGCAGCTATGCCGCAGATGGCGAAAGAGCTGATGACGTCAAGAGACAGCATGCGGTGAACGGGTGGCAGCAGGGGCGGTATGGGGTCGAGGGAATGGCCGGGCATTGTGGGGTGGTCCCGTGCGGGGGGCCATCGGGATAACGCCAGCCTGCTCACGCGGCAGTCCCCTGCCGTGCGGGTATCCTTCGATTCGATTGTCAACGGGGCGCGCCGCCGCCTCAGGATCTCATCTGCCCGGCCCGCGCCCCGCTTTCCATGGAGTCCTGCCAAATGAAGCATTCCCATCCTCGTGCCTGGCTGCTGGCCGCCGCTTGCTGCGTTGCGGCGCCGGTGCCCGCTTGGGCGCTGGACCTCGCGTCGTCCACCGCGTCCTCAGCCTCCAGTGCCGGATCTGCGTCCGTGGGCAGCCTCTCGGACTCCCTGCGCTCGTCCAGCCAGAGTGCTGGTGGCCCGCGCCAGATGGCCGATGGGGAGTACCGGGTGATCGAGCTCACCGCATCCGCTGATCGGCCGGGCGAGATGCGCTTGACGCTGCAGCCGATGCAACCGACGGCGCCCACCGCTGCCGGGGTGCCCGCCGACGTGGGAGCTGAACAGTTGCGGTCTGAGCAGTGGGAGCTCAGGCTGCCGCGGGCGCTGGTTGAACGCGAGGGCTTGGACACGGGGCACCTGGTGCGCGCCGCCCAGCGGCCTTATGGGGTGGCCTTTGCCCAGGCCGGCCAGCCCCGGCCGTTCTTTCTCGTGCTGGCACAGGAGTGGCAGCGTGAACTCCCGGCACGGCCTGTGAAGGCCGCCGGCGGTTCCTGAGGGCCTTGAATGCGCGCACGGCCCCTGCGTGGCTGGAGGCCAGACGTTGCCCCGGACGCGCGCTCAAGGGCTTCTTGACGGGGCTGGTGCTCGGGCTGGCTGCGTTTGCCGGCCATGCCGGTGTTCTGCGCTATTGCGACGCCTCGCCAGACCTGGACGCGGCACAGCGCGACACCTTGCTGCGTGTGGCTGCGGTGGTTCGGCAGGAGCTGCAGCGTGCGGACGCCCGCGCTGCGCTGGTGTCCCGCTCGGGCCTGGACCTGAGCCGCCTGGGGGTGCGCTATTCGCATGCGGGCATCGGCCTGGCGGACAGCCCAGCGGTGCCATGGTCGGTGCGCCAGCTGTATTTCGATTGCGACGAAGGCCGCGCGCGCCTGTTCGACCAGGGTCTGGCCGGCTTCGTGCTGGGCCAGCACGATGCGCGGGTGGGCTTCGTCTCCCTGGTGTTGCTGCCGGGGCGTGCCGCAGAGTCTCTGGCCCGCGCCGCCTTGGACGAGCGTCAGGCGCTGGCCCTGCTGGGCCCCCGCTACAGCGCCAATGCCTACGCCCACTCCACGCGCTACCAGAATTGCAACCAGTGGGTGGCCGAACTGATGGCCACGGCCTGGGGGGGCTGGAGCCCGCAAGCACCGGTGCAGGGCGGGCCAGAAGGTGCGGCATCGAATGACACGCCCAGAGCTCGGGCCCAGCATTGGCTGCGCGAGGCCGGCTACCAGCCCAGCCGCCTGAATGTGCCTTCCAGAGCCGCCTTGCTGGCCGTCCCTTTCGTGCCCTGGCTGCATCTGGACGACCATCCCGAGTTGCTGCTGCAGCAGCGTGTGATGGAGGTGAGCATGCCCGAGGCGCTGGAAGCCTTCATCCGGGCCCGTGAACCCGAGGCGCGCCGAATCGAGGTGTGCTATCGCGACCGGCGAATCGTGTTGCGGCGGGGCTGGACGCCGCTGTCGCCGGCGTGCGAAGCCGAAACCGGCGACGAGTCGACGGACCTGGACTGAGGCGGAACTCAGTGCCCCAACTGGTGGGCCTGGCGGGCCAGGGGTTCCAGCCTGCGCACCTGTTCGGCCAGTTCGGCCTCGAAGGCGGCGGGCGTGGTGGTGCGCGGCACCATGCCGATGGCGACCAGGGGCCACTGCATGTCCTGGCGTCGCAGTGCCGCTTCGACTTCCGCATGCAGTGAGCGCAGCGCTGCTGCCGGCAGTCCGGCCGGGGCGAACAGCGCGTACACGTTGAGCGCCTCCAGGTCTCCGAAACCGGCCTCAGCCACCGTGGGCACCTGGGGCAACTGCGGCAGGCGGCGGGCACTCGCGGTGGCCAGCGGCACCAGTTCCCCGGCCTGCACCAGGGGCAGCACCGAGCCCACATCGGCCGACATCATGGCCACCTCGCCGCTGCGCACCGCCAGGGCGGCCGGGGCGCCGCCGCGGTACGGCACCTCGATCAGGCGAATCCCGGTGGCCCGCTGCAAGGCTACGGCCGCCAGGTGTGTGAGTGCCCCCGGGCTGGGGATGGCGATCGTCACCCCCTGGGGGGCCTGGCGGGCGCGTTGCACCAGATCGCCCAGGGACGTCATGCCCGCCGAGGGGTGGGCCACGAACAACTGCGGCACGTCGGCCAGGGGCGTGACGGGCTGGAGATCCCGTGCCGGGTCGAAGGGCAGCTTGGCCTGGAACGGCAGCACGGTGCGGCCGCTGGTGCTGGCAATGAGCAGGGTGCAGCCGTCTGGCGTGGCCTTGGCCACGGCGTCCCAGGCAGGAATCGTCATCCCGCCCGAGCGGTTCTCCACCACATGGGGCAGCCCGCGGCTGACCGACAGGCGCTCGGCCAGGCTTCGCGCCAGCCTGTCCATCGGGCCGCCCGCGGCCACGGGCACGATGATGCGCACGGCGCCGCCGGGGCAGGACTTGGGCGGCTGCGCCGCCGTGATGAGCGGGCTGGTCAGCAGGGCAGCGGCCAGCAGCGCTGCCAAGGTGGCCACGGCCGCGCTGCGGCGGCGGGCTTGCATTTCCTTCATCTGCGGCATCGTAACGTCCGGCCCCGCCAGGGGGCCCGAACCTGCCCGAGGGACTTCGCACCGTCCCTATGATGCGGCCCATGGATTCCTTGTCACAGTTGGCGCTGGGCGCCGCCGTCAGCGTGGCCGTCATGGGGCGCCGTACCGCCGTATGGAAGGCAGCCTTGTGGGGCGGCGTGCTGGGCACCCTGCCGGACCTGGACGCGCTGATCGACCACGGCGATCCGGTGCTGAACATGGTGCTGCACCGCGCCGAAACCCACGCGCTGTTCTGGCAGTCCCTTGCTGCGGTGCCCTTGGCAGCAGGCATCACCTGGTGGATGCGCCGGGGCGGTTCGGCAGCAGGGGCGGCCGTTGCGCAGCCCCTCGGTACCGGACCTGCGGCTGCGCTGCCGGCGGCTGCGTCGGCGAGGCAAGGCGACTTCCTGCCATGGCTCCTGACCGTGTGGCTGGTGCTGGTGACCCACGCACTGCTGGACGCGGTGACCGTCTACGGCACACGCCTGGCCCTGCCGTTTTCCAGCCAGCCGTACGGTCTGGGCAGTATCTTCATCATCGACCCGCTCTACACCTTGCCCTTGCTGGTGGGCTTGTGTGCCGCACTGCTGAGCCGCAGCCCTGGCGGGGCGCGCTGGAACCTGGCGGGTCTCCTGCTGTCCACGGCTTACCTGGGCTGGTCGGCAGCGGCTCAGCACCACGTGGCCGGCCTGGTGCACGGCCAATTGGCAGCGCGCGATGCAGCGCGCGGGGAGGCGGTGGCCGCCGATCGGGTGCTGGTCACCCCCACCGCGTTCAACACCGTGCTCTGGCGCATCGTGGTCATGCACCCCACCCATTACGAGGAAGGCTTCTACGCCCTGGCCGACCGTGGTCGCGCCGTGCGTTTCAAGGCCTATCCGCTGGACCCCGACCTCCACCGTGAGGTGCAGTCCTTGCCCGCGGTGCAGCACATCCAGGCCTTCAGCCGCGGGTTCTTCCGCGTGGACGAGCGCCAGGGCCTGGTGCGCATCACCGACCTGCGCATGGGTCAGGAGCCCGCCTACGTCTTCTCGTTCGGGGTGGCTCGGCGAGGCAGCGGGCTGCACGCCCTGGAGACCCCCACCTCGGTCGGTGGCCGATCCGACATGGACATCGCTGCCGCGCTGCGCTGGCTCTGGGCCCGTGCCGGCGGTCAGGACCTGGACCCCCCAGGGTTGGAAAAGCGCGCGGGGCTGCGCATGATGAACTGCGCGGTGGCCTACCTGCCGCAGCGCAGTTCCTGGCAGCGTCGGGTCACCCTGCGCTGGGAAGGCGACGTCTTCAAGAGCATGGAGATCGACGGACTGCGCCCACATGCCGTGTCGGCGCAGGGCCCGTTGTTGGCCACCGCCTTGGACAACGAACGCATCCAGTTGGACCTCGCGTCCCTGGAGTGGACCAGCGATTTTCGGGGTCAGGCCACGGGGCGCGGGCGCTGTGAGTGGGTGATCTGAAGGCCGAAGGCTGAAGGCCCGGCCGATGCTCCCGTTCGAGACCCTCACCGACCGTCTGCGCCATGTGGCCGGGCAGCAGCCACGGGCCCTGGCCCTCGGTGACGGGCTGCGCTTGCTGGACTACCAGACCTTGGACCGCATGGTGGACCGCGTGGCCGCCGCCTTGCAGCGCGACGGCGTGCAGCCGGGCCAGGCCGTGGCCAGTTGCGCGGGCACCGGCGTGTGGCAGGCCGTGTGCGGCCTGGGCACGCTGCGGGCGGGGGCCGTGCCGGCGCCCGTCGCGCCTTCGGTGACGCCGGCGCAGTTCAGCGCCATGGTGGCGGATTCAGGGGCGGCGTTCGTCTTCGTGGACGACCAGGCCACACCCTTGCTGGAAGCCCTGCCGCCAGGCGTGCGGCCCATCGACCTGGGCGGAGCGGGCAGGGGGGCGGTGTTCGAAGACTGGCTGGTCCCGCAGGGTGTGGTGCCAAATCCGGTGGCCATCAGCCCGGCGGACCCCTTCAACATCATCTACTCCTCGGGCACCACGGGCACGCCCAAGGGGATCGTGCAGCCGCACGCCATGCGTTTCGCGCACATGCAGCGCGCCTCGCGCTACGCCATGGATGCGCAGTCGGTGCTGTTGCTGGCCACGCCGCTGTACTCCAACACCACGCTGGTGGCCTTCTACCCGGCCCTGGGTGCCGGCGCGCGCATCCATCTGATGCCGAAGTTCGATGTCGCGGACTATCTGCGCCTGGCCGACGGTTTGCGCGCCACCCACACCATGCTGGTGCCGGTGCAGTACCGGCGCCTGATGGCGCATCCCGGGTTCGATGCGCATGACTTATCGGCCTTCCGCATGAAGCTGTGCACCAGCGCGCCCTTCGAGGCGGCGCTCAAGGCGCAGGTGCTGGCGCGCTGGCCGGGTGACTTGCTGGAGGTCTACGGCATGACTGAAGGGGGCGGCGCCTGCATGCTGGATGCGCGAGCACACCCGGACAAGCTGCACACCGTGGGACAGCCTGCCCCGGGCCACGATCTCCGCCTGATCGACGAATCCGGCCTTGAACTGCCGCCAGGCCCGCAGACGGTGGGTGAAGTCGTCGGCCGCTCGCCCGGGATGATGAGCGGCTACCACGGGCGCCCGCAGCAGACGCGCGAGGCCGAGTGGTTCGATGCCCAAGGGCGGCGCTACATCCGCACCGGTGATGTGGGGCGCTTCGACGAGGACGGCTTTCTGGTGCTGATGGACCGCCGCAAGGACATGGTCATCAGCGGGGGCTTCAACGTGTACCCGAAGGACCTGGAGGCCGTGCTGCGAGAGCACCCTGAGGTGGAGGACGCGGCCGTGTTCGGCGTGCCCTCCCTGCGTTGGGGCGAGACGCCCGTGGCTTGCGTTGTGCTGCGTCCGGGCTCGGCAGTCGATCTCCTGGCACTGCGCACCTGGGCCAATGGCCGCCTGGGCCGCACCCAGCGGCTGGCGGCCCTCATCGCGCTGGATGAGCTGCCGCGCAGCAGCATCGGCAAAGTGCTCAGGCGCGAGTTGCAGCAGCGCTGGCTCGACAGCGGCCAGGCGGTCGACTAGGGGCGGGGGTCATGCACCCGATGGCGCCGCTGGGCAGCCCTGCGGCTGCTTTCAGGCCACGGGCTGACAGCGGCGCTGACCTTGTCAGGCGTCTTCGGCAGGCAGCGTCGCCCGCATCGCCTGGGCCATCCCGTCGCGGCCGCGCTCGGCCAGCGTGTCCGCGGCATGGCGACGGTCCCGAAGCTCGCGGTTCTGGCTGAGCTTGGACTTGCCCACCAGCGAGGTGAGGGTCACTTCGATGCCCACGATGTTGCCCAGCATCATCTGGAGGTAGTCGGGCGGTGCTTCGCCCATCTTCCACGGCCGGGGCTCGGCGGCATCGTGCTCGCGCGTCAAGCGGGCCACCAGCGCGCGCACGTAGCGTTCGTCGTCATGGATGCTCAAGGTGCCGTGCGCATGCACCACCTCGTAGTTCCAGGTGGGCACCTGGCGGTGCGTCTCGTGCTTGCTGGGGTACCAGTTGGGCGAGATGTAGGCCTGCGCCCCACGGAAGATCACCATCACCGGCGTGCCCGTGGGGCAGCGCTGCCACAGCGGGTTGTTGCGGGCCACGTGGGCTTTCAGCGTGCCCAGCGGCCCGGTGTCGGGTTCGAACTCAAACGGGATGTGGTCGGCGTCCAGGCCTGTCTCTTCGTTGCGGACCAGCGTGCCCAGCGGATGCTCTCGCATGATGCGGTGCAGGACCTCGGGGCGGTTCTCGGCGAACTGGGGCGGGATGTACATGGGTCACCTGGGATGGGGCGGCGGTGAACTCTAAGCGCAATGACGACCGTCAGGGCCGACGGCGCAGCCGGTCGGCAAACTGGGCCAGTGCCACGCCCGCCAGGGTCAGCGTGGCGCCCCCCAGTTTCACCGCGCTGAAGCGCTCCCCCGTGGCCCACCAGGCCACGACGCCCGCCACCACCGGCATCAGGTACTGCAAGGGCGCCGTGCGTGCGACGCCCCGCTGCTCGTTGACCCAGCCCCAGACGAACCACCCCAGAAACGCCGACACCAGCGAGGCCCACAGCAGCAGGCCCCAGTGCAGCGCCGTCATCGCCGCCCAGGGGGCCGCCCAGGCGCTGGCGGCGCAGAACAGCACCACGGGCGGGCTGCCCGCGATGGTGGCGCAGGCCATCACCATCACCCCGCCATGGCGCTGGATGAGCGGCTTGGACATGACGGTGTAGTAGGAGAACAGCGCGGCGGCCAGCAGCATCATCAGGTCGCCGCCGGTGGCGGCCCATTGCTGACCCAGCAGCTTGTCTGACAAGAACACGAGCACGCCCATGCAGGCGATGCCCACGCCGGCGATCTGCGGCCAGCTCAGCCGCTCGTGGCCCGTCCAGTGCAGGATCAGCAGGGTGAAGATGGGCCCGCAGGCCAGGATCAGGGCGCTGGAAAAGGCCGTGGACCAATGGATGCCGAACGTCACCATGGTGACGTGCACGCTGTGGCCCAGGAATCCCAGAAAGGCCATCTGCAGCAGGTCTGCCCGCGGCACGGACCGGACAGCCCGGAGTCCCCCCGCGCTGAAGACCAGCAGCAGGGCGGCGCACAAGGGCATCAGCAGGTAGCGCGCAAAGAGAAAGCCTGTGGGTGGCAGCACCTGGAACAGCGTCTTCTGCACGGCAAAGTTCGCCCCCCAGATGCAGACGATCACCAGCCCCGCCGCCAGGGCCCAGGAGGGGGCCGACGTGTCCGATGCGGCAAGCGCGGCAGGGCGAGGGTCGGGCGAGGGGGTCATACCGGGCCGGGCGCCGCGGCCGGGCGTTCTGGCAGCGTCGCCTGCGGTATCTGGGGCGGCTTGAGAGAGTCGACATAGCGCCTCACCCGGGCCACCAGCCCCGGCCGGGCGGCAGAGCGCACCAGCGCCGCCAGGTCGGCGTCGCGCTGGTCGCCGCCGCCGGCGGCGCGGGTGGCCGCACGCAGGGCGGCGCCGGTGTCGGCGTCCACCTGGGGGGTGGCCCAGCCAGGTTCCTCGGCGTGGGTGGCCAGCCCGCAGGCCAGGGCCTGCGCCGTGGACAGCTCACCGCCTTGCGTGAGCAGGGCACGTGCCGCATCGCCGCCCATGCGCAGCGCCAGGCGCCGCGTGCCCAGCACGATGCCGAACTGCGCTCCGGGAAAGCGCAGCGTCGCCCCGGGCAGCACCACGCGCTGCTCGCAGGCCGCGAACAGGTCGGCTCCCGCCCCCCAGGTGCGGCCCTGGGCCACGGCCACCGTGCGCTTGGGGGCATGCCAGACGGCGGCCAGCAGCGTTTCGATGCGCACCAGGCGCCACAGCAATTCGGCATCGCTCGTGTGGTCCAGGTCTGACAGGTCCAGGCCCGTGCAGAAGTGGCGACCCTGGCCGCGCAGCACGAGGGTGTGGACGTTGCCATCGGTCATGGCGGTGTGCACGCCCTCGATCAGGGCCTCCACCAGGCTCGATGACAGCGCATTGCTGCGCTCGGGCCGGTTCAGTGTCAGTGTGGCCACGCCGGTGCCACGGTCGGTGAGCAGGATGGCGCTGTCGGCGGACATGGTCGTGTTCCGCTTCAGCGGGTGTCCCGAGCCGCGGGGCCGGCGCTCTGGGGCGCCACCGTCTGGGGCGCCGGTTGGCGCGGTGCCTTGGAGCGGTCCCAAAGATTCGGGACCGTGCGGCTGTCGTAGCCGGACACGAATTCGATCACCCGGCCCGCGTCGTCCAGCCGGTGCCGGCGCACGGCACCGATGTTGGCGCCGTAGACATGGATGCTGATGGACGCGCCGTCCGTGCGCGCGCTGCTCACGCGGTGCCAGTCGCCCACGGTCGGCGACACGGCCTCGATGTCGCCGGGCTGCATCACGTGGCTGCGCCCGGTGTCCCGTGGCGGCGTGTCAGGCGATTCCAGTTGGAACTCGTCGCAGCACTCGGCACCACGCAGCATGCCCACCAAGCCCCAGACCGTGTGGTCGTGCACGGGGGTGCGGTGACCGGGGCCCCAGACGAAGCTCACGACCGAGAAACGCTCCAGCGGGTCGGCATGCAGCAGGTATTGCGCGTAGCGGTCGGGCCGCAGCACGGCGCAGTCTTCCGGCAGCCACCGATCATCGGCCAGCAGCGGGGCCAGCAGTGCGCGGCCCTCGCGCAGCAGGGTGGGCTCGTCCTGGGTGCGCGCCACCAGATGGGTCATGGCGACGACGAAGTCCCGCAGCGGGCTGATGTCGGTCATGGCGTCTTCCCCAGGCCTCAAGAGCGGGTCTTGTGTTCAGCCCAGCAGGCGCTCGCGCATCGCGGGCCCGTGCTCGTTCAGCGCCGGTGGGCGCGTGTTCACCGTCACCGGTTGTCCGTCCAGCCGCACCGGGCAGCCCACCGTGCGCGTGTGGGTGCCCCCGGGCAGCTCCTGGGGCTGCACCAGTTGCAGATGATCGGCTTGTGCATCGGCCAGCGCTTCGGCGTAGCCGTTGATGGGCGCGCACGGCACGCCGGCGCCTTGGAAGGCCTGCAGCCACTGGGCGGCGGTGCGGCGCGCGAAGTGAGGGTCCAGCAGATCCTTCAACTCGCCCTGGTGCTGCGCGCGCAGCGACGGGGATGCAAAGCGCGGGTCCTGCAGCAACTCGGCAGTACCGACCACTTCGCACACCTGTTGCCACAGGCGGTTGTTGCCCGCGGCGATGACGAACCAGCCGTCGCGGGCGGCATAGGCCTGGTAGGGCGCGTTACGCGGGTGGGCCGAGCCCAGCTTGCGCGGGTTGCGCCCGGTGCCGAAGAACTCGCTGGTCTGCAGGGCCGAGATGCCCAGGGTGGCGGCGAACATGGGCACGTCGATGTGCGCGCCGGCACCGCCGGCCCGCACCCGCGCCAGCACCGCCGCGATGGTGAAGGCGGCATACAGGCCGGAGGCGAAGTCGGCCAAGGGCACGCCGGCCTTCACCGGGGCGCCTTCGGGCTCGCCCGTGACGCTCATGACGCCGGCGGCCGCCTGGATGGTGACGTCAAAGCCGCCTTCGCTGCCGCGCGGCCCATCCTGGCCGAAGGCCGAGATGGAGCAGTACACCAGCGAGGGCTTGCGTGGCTGGAACCAATCCCAGCCCAGGCCCAGGCGCTGCATGGCCCCCGGGCGGCTGTTTTCCACCAGCACGTCGGCTTCCAGTGCCAGTTGGCGTGCCACGGCCAGATCGGCGGGCTGCTTCAGGTCCAGCGCGATGGAGCGCTTGCCGCGGTTCAGGCTGGCGAAGTTCTCGCTGTAGCCGCCTGACAGCGGCGGCCAGGTGCGCATGGCGTCGCCCTCGGGCGGCTCGATCTTCAACACCTGCGCGCCGTAGTCGGCCAGCAGCAGGCCCGTGAAGGGGCCGGAGGCGATCTGGCAGAACTCCACCACCTTCACCCCGGCCAGCGGCCGGGTGTCCGGGGCCTCAGAAGGGGGCGTCATCGGTGGTGGGCAGGTCGGCCTTGCGCACCCGGGTGGCCTTGCGTGCCGGCGCAGCGGGCGCAGCTGCCTGGGTGAACGCCTGGGTTGCGTCCGAAGCGTCAGAAGCGTCTGCGGCGGGGACGGCACCCTGCGCGGCCGCGACACCCGCGGCTGCCTCCTCGGCCTCCTTGATGACGCGGGTGTAGGGCGTCAGCGTCTGCACCAGTTGCCCGTAGATGCGGGGGGTGGCCGCCACCACTTCGCGCTGGTAGAGGAAGTCGGCTTCGCCGGTGAAGTTGCCCACCAGACCGCCTGCCTCGGTGATCATCAGCGAGCCTGCCGCCACGTCCCAGGGGCTCAGGCCGGTTTCGAAGAAGCCGTCGTACCAGCCGGCGGCCACATAGCAGAGGTCCAGCGCGGCCGCGCCCGGGCGGCGCAAGCCGGCGCATTGCTGCATGACCTCTTCGAACATCTTGAGGTAGCGCTTGAAGTTGTCGCCCTTGCGGAAGGGGAAGCCGGTGCCGATCAGCGCATCGGACATGCGGGTGCGCTTGGATACGCGCAGCCGCCGGTCGTTGAGGTAGGCGCCCTTGCCCTTGCTGGCGTAGAAGAGGTCGTTGCGCGTCGGGTCGTAGACAACCGCTTGCTCCACCTTGCCGCGAAAGGCCAGGGCGATGGAGACCGCGTAGACGGGGAAACCGTGGATGAAGTTGGTGGTGCCGTCCAGCGGATCGATGATCCACAGGTAGTCGCTGTGCTTGCTGCCGCGTTGCCGGCCGGATTCCTCGGCCAGGATGGCGTGTCCGGGGTAGGCCTCCAGCAGGGTGGAGATGATGGCTTCCTCGGCTGCCTGGTCCACCTCGGTCACGAAGTCGTTGGTGCCTTTGGAGGCCACCTTCAGCACGTCCAGGTCCAGCGCCGCCCGGTTGATGATCGAACCCGCACTGCGTGCCGCCCTCACGGCAATGTTCAGCATGGGGTGCAGGGTCTGGGACATGGGCGGGCTTTCTGGAATGGACAGGCCTGTGGGCCTCTCGTGCCGATGGGGGCTGGTCAGGGCTGGCTGGGGCTGGTCGGGTGGGCCGCGGCAGGCAATGGTGTCGAGGAAGCAGCCCACCGCAAGAGCGGCATTTCAAGCGGCTTCTTCAAAGAGCGCAGCGCAGACAATGAAGCCTTGCGCCAGAGGGGCGAAGTTTACCCGCGCCCCTCCACGACATCCCCGGGTCCGCCTCCGGCTTGCCATGTCCGATCCTGTTGATCTCACCCGCTTCGTTCTGATGCACACCAGCCACGGCGGCAACGTGGGTGCCGCTGCGCGTGCCATGAAGGTGATGGGCTTCGCGGACCTGGTGCTGGTGCAGCCTCGGTTCCAGGATGTGCTGGCACGTGAAGACACCCTTGCCTTTGCCAGTGGCGCCACCGATGTGCTGGCCCGCGCCCGCATCGTGGGCAGCCTGGACCAGGCTCTGGACGGCGTGACCCACGCCTGCGCCACGGCCATGACGCCGCGCGACTTCGGCCCACCGGTCCAGGCCCCGCGCGACGCCCTGCCGCCCCTGGCCCGACATCCGCAGCGCGTGGCCTTCGTCTTCGGGTCCGAGCGTTTCGGCATGGCCAACGAAGACGTGTGGCGCTGCCACAGTGTCCTCAGCATCCCCACCCACCCTGACTACGGCTCGCTGAACCTGGCCCAGGCGGTGCAACTTATCGCCTACGAGTGGAGGCAGAGCCTGGGCGGGTTCCCGGTGATCCCGGCCACGCCGCCGGCCGAGTGGGCCGATGCCGCCGAAGTCCAAGGAGTGCTGACGCATTGGCGCAGCGCCCTGGAGGCCATCGGCTACCTGGACCCGAAGGCGCCCAAGAAGCTGCTGCCGCGGCTGAACCAGTTGGCCAACCGCCTGACGCTCACGCGCCAGGAGGTGCACATCCTGCGCGGCGTGGCGCGTGCCATGCAAAGGGCGGGACAAGGCGGGGCCCCGCGTGACGCTGAACTGTGGGAGGACGATCCTCTGCAGGGGGCGCCTGACCTGCGCGCTGCAGACCGGCCAGGGGACGACTAAACTCGGCGCCCCTTGGAGATTCCCCGGGGTCTTGTCGGGGTTTCGCGCCCCGCACTGACCCGCTCCCCACCATGTTCCAGCGTCTGCGAGAAGACATCGCCTGCATCCGCGAGCGCGATCCGGCCGCCCGTTCCACCTGGGAGGTGCTGACCTGCTACCCGGGCCTGCACGCGGTGGTCATCCACCGGTGGGCCCACGCTTGCTGGCGGCGTGGGTTCCGCTGGCTGGGCCGTTTTCTTTCCCACCTGGGCCGCTTTCTCACCGGCATCGAGATCCACCCGGGCGCCACCCTGGGGCGGCGGGTGTTCATCGACCACGGCATGGGCGTGGTCATCGGCGAGACAGCGGAGGTGGGCGATGAATGCACCATCTACCAGGGCGTGACGCTGGGGGGAACGTCCCTGAGCAAGGGTGCCAAGCGCCATCCCACGCTGGGTCGAGGCGTGATCGTGAGTGCCGGTGCCAAGGTGCTGGGCGGCTTCACCGTGGGCGACGGCGCGCGTGTGGGCAGCAACGCGGTGCTGCTGCAGCCGGTGCCCCCCGGCGCCACGGCGGTGGGCATTCCGGCGCGCATCCTGCAGGCCTCGGCTGATGCCCAGCGCGAGGCGGCCGCCGCCCGCATGGGCTTCTCGGCCTACGGTGTGACCCAGGGCGACGATCCGGTGGCCATGGCCCTGAAGGGCCTGATCGACCACGCCGCGGGGCACGAACACCAGATCGCGCTGCTGTGGAAGGCTTTCGAACAGGTGTCGCGGGCCCAGGGGGCGGGAGGCTCGTCTGGCGATGTGCTGCCGCACGGGGCCCAGACGGGCGAACACTTCGACGCCGAGCGCCTGAACCAGCTGGTGAAGTGAAGGGCGGTGGCCGCCTGCTGCAACACCGCCGTCAGCGCGCCGGCCGTTGGGCAGACTTCGGGCGGAAGGCCTTGCACACCGTCTCGTCGGCTTCGAGGTAAGGCCCGCCGATCAAGTCGATGCAGTAGGGTACGGCCGCGAAGATGCCGTGCACCGGCGGCGTGGCCTGCGGCAGGCCTTGCAGCGTCTCGGCAATGGACTTGGGCTGGCCCGGCAGGTTGATGATGAGCGCCTGAGCGCGGATGACCGCCACCTGCCGGGACAGGATGGCCGTGGGCACGAACTGCAGGCTGATCTGCCGCATCTGCTCGCCAAACCCCGGCATCACCTTGTCCGCCACGGCCAGCGTGGCTTCGGGTGTCACGTCCCGCAGGGCCGGGCCCGTGCCGCCCGTGGTCAGCACGAGGTGGCAACGCTCGGCGTCCACCAGCTCACGCAGCGTGGCTTCGATGCCGGGCTGTTCGTCGGGGATGAGCCGGGTCACCCATTCGATCGGGTTCTTCAGCGCTGTGGCCAGCCAGGACTGCAGGGCCGGAATGCCCTTGTCCTCGTAGACACCGCTGGAGGCGCGGTCGCTGATGGACACAAGGCCGATGCGGACGGGATCGTGCGTGTTCATGGGGTTTCGGGGGTGGCCTTCAGCTGGGCCTTGATGAACTGGAAAAGGTCTCGGAAGTGGCGGCCCTGGCGTACGGCGGTACCCGCTGCGGCGTCGGGCCGCACCTCCAGACGGGCGTGCCGGATGAGGGCGCGCAATTGCTGGGTGTCGGTGCCCGGCTGCTCGGCCATCCAGCGCGTGACCGCGCCGTCGTCGGCCAGCAGTTCCTCGCGCCAGCGTTCGGCCTGGTGCAAGGCCAGCGCATCCTGCGCGCCGCCCAGCTTGAACTGGGCCACGGCCTCCTGCAAAGGCGCCGGGTCCACCTGCCGCATGAGCTTGCCGATGAACTGCACCTGGCGCCGGCGTCCCTCGTGCGACCGGGTGCGATGCAACTCACGAATGGCTTCGCGCAGGTTCTCGGGCAGTTCCAGCGCGTTCAGGCGCGAGGCGGGCAGGGCGGCCACCTCGTCGCCCAGGGTCTGCAGGGCGTGCGAGTCCCGCTTGCGCTGGCTCTTGCTGGGGCGGCCCTCTTCATCGAAAGCGGCTTCAGCTTCCTGTGCGGGAGAGCGTCCGGGGGCAGGGCGTCGAGGCATGGCGGGGATGATAATCGTCGCCTGCTTTGCGCCCTGACCTGCGCCCCACCCATGCCCGACCAGAACCAGACCACCGACCGAGGCTTCGCCTACAGCCTGCCGCAGTTCCAGCAGATCGTCGAGGACGTGCTGGCGATGGCCGCCCGGCTTGGGGCCACCGATGCAGGTGCCGAAGTCTCTGAAGGCACGGGCCTGTCGGTGTCGGTGCGCAAGGGCGACCTGGAGAACGTGGAGCGCAACCGCGACAAATCCCTGGGCATCAGCGTGTACCTGGGGCAACGCCGCGGCAACGCCAGCACCTCGGACTTTTCCCGCGCGGCCCTGGAGCAGACGGTGCGAGCCGCCTGGGACATCGCACGCTTCACCGCCGAAGATCCGGCGGCCGGCCTGCCCGACGCCGCCGATCTGGCCTCGCAGCTGGAGGCTGCTCGGGACCTGGACCTCTTTCACCCCTGGCAGATCGACGCGGCCCAGGCCGCAGAACTGGCTCGCCGCTGTGAGCAGGCCGCCTTCGACACCGATAGACGCATCACCAATTCCGAAGGGGCCGGCGTCTCGGCGCAGCAGTCTCACTTCTGGTCCGGCAACTCGCGCGGCTTTCGCGGCGGCTACGTCAGTTCCCGCCATTCGATTTCTGTGGCGCCCATTGCCGGGCGCGGCAAGGGCATGCAGCGCGACGCCTGGTACAGCTCCATGCGCGATGCCGCCGACCTGGCGGCGCCGGAGGTGATCGGCCGGTATGCGGCCGAGCGAGCCCTGTCAAGACTGAACTCCACACGCGTGGCCACCTGTGAAGTGCCGGTGCTCTTCGAGGCGCCGGCGGCGGCCGGACTCCTGGGGGCCCTGGTTCAGGCGCTGTCCGGCGGGGCGCTCTACCGCAAGGCGTCTTTCCTGGTGGACAGCCTGGGGCAGCAGGTGCTGCCCATTCACGTGGACGTGGAGGAGGACCCGCACGTCCACAAGGGCAAGGGCAGCGCCCCGTTCGATGACGAGGGCGTTCACACGCGCGCCCGCCGGGTGGTCACGGGAGGCGTGGTGCAGGGCTACTTCCTGTCGAGCTACTCCGCTCGCAAGCTGGGCATGCGGACAACAGGCCATGCAGGCGGCTCGCAGAACCTCAGCCTGATCAGCCGGCTGACGCTGCCCACCGACGACCTGGACGCCATGATCCGCCGCCTGGGTCGCGGCCTGCTCGTCACCGAGCTGATGGGGCAGGGCGTGAACTACGTGACCGGTGACTATTCGCGCGGTGCCTCGGGCTTCTGGGTGGAAGGCGGCCGCATCGTCCGCCCGGTGGAAGAGATCACCATCGCCGGCAACCTGCGTCAGATGTTCCGCGACATCGTCGCCGTGGGCGCGGATGTCTACGTGATGGGTTCCAAGTCCGTCGGCTCCGTGCTGGTGGAGAAGATGAAGCTGGCGGGCTCCTGAGGAACGCGCGCGCACCGCGTGCATGTCCCTGTTCCAGCGCGGGGAAACCCCCAATGGAGGTCTTGTCGAGGCCTCTAGAATCCCGCGCCTGTGCCGGCTTGCCGCTGGCACTGATGCTTCGTCTTGTCAACCCTAGGAGATCTCCCTCATGGAACGTCGTTCATTCGTTCAAGGCGCTGGCCTGGCAGGCGTGCTCGCCGCTGGCATCGCACCGGCCGTGCATGCCCAGCCGGCTCTGCGCTGGCGCCTTGCCTCCAGCTTCCCCAAGTCGCTGGACACCATCTACGGCGCAGCCGAGATCTTCGCTAAGCAAGTGGGCGCCATGACCGGCGGCAGGTTCACCATCACGGTGGCTGCCCCTGGTGAAATCGTGCCGGCCTTCGGCGTGGACGATGCCGTGCGCAATCGCACCGTGGAGATGTGCCACACCGCGCCCTACTACTTCGTGGGCAAGAACGAAGCGTTTGCTTTCGGCACCGCCATCCCCTTCGGCCTGAACGCCCGCCAGATCAACGGCTGGGTGATGGAAGGCAACGGCATGAAGCTGCTGCGCGAGTTCTATGCACAGTACAACATCGTCAACTTCATCGGCGGCAATACCGGCTCGCAGATGGGCGGTTTCTGGCGCAAGGAGATCAAGAGTCTGGCCGACCTGCGTGGCCAGAAGATGCGCATCGGCGGCTTCGGCGGCCGTGTGATGGAGCGGATTGGCCTGGTGCCGCAGATGATTCCTGGTGGCGAGATTTACCAGGCGCTGGAGAAGGGCACCATCGATGCCGCAGAGTGGGTGGGCCCCTACGACGACGAGAAGCTGGGTCTGAACAAGGTGGCCCCGAATTACGCCTACCCTGGTTTCTGGGAAGGTGGCGCCGGCCTCGAGTTCTGGATCAACAACGCAGCTTTCAACGAACTCTCCGCTGAGAACAAGGCCATCGTGGAGGCGGCTGCCTCGCACGCTGCGACCGAGATGATGGCGCGCTATGACGCCCGCAACCCGGCTGCACTCAAGAAGCTGGTGGCTGGCGGTACCAAGCTGTTCCGCTTCCCGAAGGACGTCATGGACGCCTCCTTCAAGGCTTCGCAAGACCTGTACAGCGAGATCAGCGGCAAGAACCCGGCGTTCAAGAAGATCTACGACGACTACAGCACCTTCCGTCGTGATGCCAACCTGTGGTTCCGCTTCTCCGAAGCCGCGTTTGACGACTTCATGCAGCAGCAGCGCCTGTGAACTGGTGAACGGCTGGGCCGCGGCGAGTCCGCGGCAGCTGTCGTAAAAAAGCCCCGCAGTGCGGGGCTTTTTTTTGGGTCTTGCGTTGAAGTAGCGGACAGCGCGCGAGGCGGTCCGCTGACGGTTCATCACTTCTTCTGCTGGTCCTGCTTCACGGCCTCCAGCAAAGCCTTCATCGGGTCTTCCGCCGGGGCCCCCGCACCGCCAGGCGCTGAAGCCGCCGGTTCGTTGCCCATGTTTTGCAGGGACTCGCGTGCGCCCTGCATTTGCTGCAGGGCCTGATCCGCATCAATCTTCACTTCGTTCTGACCGAGTCCGTCAATCACCAGGTTGGGGAAGGCGATGACGGCCGCCACCATCACCAACTGGAGAATGATGAAGGCAATGGAGCCCTTGTAGATCTGAGCGGTGGTCACCGCCGGGATGATCGCGCCGGTCACGCGGTCCTTGTAGTCCCTTTTTGCGGCCACGCTGCGCAGGTAGAACAGCGCAAAGCCGAATGGGGGCGTCAGGAACGAGGTCTGCAGGTTCATCGCGATGATGATCCCGAACCAGATCATCACCGCATCCACCGAAGCGCCTGGCAGCAACTCGGGCAGGATCTTGGCCGCCACGGGCGCCAGGATCGGGATGACGATGAAGGCGATCTCGAAGAAGTCGATGAACATGCCCAGCACGAAGACCAGGATGTTCACCACGATCAGGAAGCCCAGGGCTCCTCCTGGCATGTCCTCGAACAGGTGCTCCACCCAGACATGGCCGTCCGCCGCGTTGAACGTGAAGCTGAAGACCGTGGAACCGATCAGGATGAACAGCACGAAGGTGGAGAGCTTGGCGGTACTGTCCAGCGCCTGGCGCAACAGCTGCGCACCCAGGCGCTTGCGGGCCAGCGCCATGATCAGCGCGCCAACCGCGCCCATGGCACCGCCCTCCGTGGGTGTGGCCACACCCAGGAAGATCGTGCCAAGCACCAGGAAGATCAGCACCAGCGGCGGGATCAGCACAAAGGTGACCTGCTCGGCCAGCCGAGACAGCAGTCCCATCCTCGTGACGCGGTTCACCAAGGCCAATGCCAGCGCCAGGAAGGATGCCATCGTCATGGACATGATGAAGACTTCATCGCCCGGGGCGGGCCGCTCACGGCCGACCATCGGGTTGATGATCTGCCCGTGGACCTGGCTCCAGGCCCAGCCGGCCACAGCGCAGATGGCCAGGAGCGCCAGCAGGGATTTGTGGCCGCTGGCGCCGCTGGGCTCGCGGTAGATCCGGGCCTCCTGTGGCAGGGCCGGCACCCATGCCGGCTTGACCAAGGCCACAACGGCGATGAACAAGAGGTAGAGACCGACCAGCAACAAGCCGGGCACGAGGGCGCCAGCGTACATGTCACCGACCGAGCGGCCGAGTTGGTCCGCCAGCACGATCAACACCAGCGACGGTGGAATGGCCTGGGCCAGCGTGCCTGAGGCCGTGATGGTGCCGGTGGCGATGGTACGGTTGTAGCCGTAGCGAAGCATGATGGGCAGAGAAATCAAGCCCATCGAAATCACGGCGGCCGCGACGACGCCCGTGGTGGCCGCCAGCAGCGCTCCCACCAGAATCACCGCAATCGCCAAGCCGCCGCGCACCGGTCCGAACACCTGGCCAACGGTTTCAAGCAGGTCCTCGGCCATCCTGGAGCGCTCCAGGATGATGCCCATGAACGTGAAGAACGGGATTGCCAGCAGCGTGTCGTTCTGCATGATGCCCAGCACGCGCAGGGGCAGGGCCTGGAACATGTTGCTGCCGAAAAGCCCGGCCTCGATGCCGATGTAGCCGAAAAGAAGACCGGTCGCAGCCAGCCCGAAGGCCACTGGAATCCCGGTAAGCAGGAAGAAAAGGAGTCCGCTGAACATCAGCGGGACAAAGTTCTGGGCGATGAACTGGGTCATGTCAGCGGGCTCCCTGCAGCTTGGCTTCAGCTTCGGCGGCCAGTTCGGCCGCCAGCTTCTCTTCGTCTGACTGGCCTTCTTCCACGCTGAAAGGCTCTTTGCGATGGCCAGTCAGGAAGGCCACGCGCTTGATCAACTCCGACAGGCCCTGCAGGGCCAGGATGGCAAAACCCACTGGGAGCAGCAATATCACCGGCCAGCGAATCAGCCCGCCCGCGTTGGCACTCATCTCGCCGGACTGGAAAGCGCGGGTGAAGAGCGGCCAAGAGAGGTCCACCAGGACCATGGCCAGTGGAATCGTGAAGACGACAAGCCCGATCAGGTCGATGATCGCGTTGGTGCGCTTGGACAGGCGGGACGAGATGAAGTCAATCCGGACGTGCGCGTTCTTCAGCAGCACGTAGCCGACGCCCAGCATGAACACGCCGGCAAAGAGATACCACTGTATCTCCAGCCAAGCGTTCGAACTGATGTCGAAGGCCTTGCGGATGATGGCGTTGCCCGAACTGATGACCACGGCAGCCAGCACCAGCCACATGATCAATCTGCCCAGGAGTTCGTTGAATCGGTCAATGAGACCGGACAGCTTCAGAAGGGGAGTCACGTCATCTCCTTGTAGTGCAGCGCGCCACGGCAAAGTTTCTCATCTCAGCGATCAGGCTTGCTGGGCCAGCGCGTAAAGCCGGGCCGAGCGCGCGCCAGAGCGGCAGAACATCAGCACGGGCCGAGGCAATTCCTGCAGGAGCTGGGCCATCTGTGCCGCTTCTTCAGGCGACTGGTAGCCGCCTGCCACGGGCAGGAACCGGTACGCCAACCCGGCGGCCTGTGCGGCAGCGCCAATGTCCGCACTGGTGGGTTGATCAGGGCCGCCCTCGAAGTCGGGCCGGTTGTTGACAACGCTCTTGAAGCCCAGGCGAGCGGCTTCCGTCATCGCCTCGGGCGTGAGTTGAGGGGCCACGCACACATCGGCCGCGATGGCCTGAACGGGTAGGGTCGGGGTCATTCACTGCTCCTGTTCTGCGGCGGTGTGGGCCTCAGCGTGCCAGGGCTTGCTTCACGGCGCCGGACACCAGGCCCATGTCGGCCTTGCCAGCCAACCGCGCCTTGGCCGCCCCCATCACCTTGCCCATGTCACCGGGGCCGCTGGCGCCCAGTTCCTGAACGATGGAGCCAACGGCGGCTGCAATCTCGTCGGCTGACAGGCGCTGTGGCAGGTAGGCTTCCAGCACCTTCACTTCGGCGGATTCCTTGTCCACCAGGTCGGTCCGCCCGGCCTGCGCGAAGGCGGCGATGGAGTCCTTGCGCTGCTTGATGAGTTTGTCGACGATGCCGATGACGGCCGCATCGTCCAGCACGATGCGCTCATCCACCTCGCGCTGCTTGCAGGCGGCCAGCAACATCCGGATGGCCGAGAGGCGATCGGCCTCTTTGGCGCGCATGGCGGACTTCATGTCCTCGGTGATTCGGTCTTTCAACGTCATGGCGATAGGCCCATCGGCAGTGTGGGGTCCGCGAGGTTGAAACAACAAAGCCCGCCACGGGTGACCGCGCGGGCTCTTGAGTCAGGTGTTCTCGGCCTGACCTGCGGGCTCAGTACAGCTTCTTGGGCAGCTGCATGCTGCGCACGCGCTTGAAGTGACGCTTCACCGCGGCGGCCTTCTTGCGCTTGCGCTCGGCGGTGGGCTTCTCGTAGAACTCGCGGGCGCGCAGGTCGGTCAGCAGGCCGAGCTTCTCGATGGTGCGCTTGAAACGGCGCAAGGCCACATCGAACGGCTCGTTTTCTTTGACGCGAATGGTGGTCATGTCAGGTGGGTTGATGTCGGACGAAAGCGCGCATTATAGCCAGCAGAACGCCGCTTCATTGCAGTCCTGAAACCGCACTTTCGCACTGAGGCGCACATCTGAGGTGTCAGCGCCACAGCCAAGGTGTCCGATGCGACCCGCAGACCGCATTCCTGAACCCTCAGGGAAGTTCAGGTGGGCGAGGTCAGCATGGCTTCGGGTTCATCTGACGCGAGATGATCACGCCCGCCGCGCAATGTTCCAAGCCCTGGCTCAATGAGCATCGGTTCAAGGAAATATAGAGCCCGCAAGTCACACCGGACGATTCCATTCTAGGGCGCCGTCTGGTCCTTTCAAGGCTCCATGTCAAATCAGATGACCGTCGTCCAGTGCAGCGTCGAGCCGGGCGATCAGGGGGCCAAGGTCCGGTGCGGCATCGGCAGGGTCGGCGTCCTGGCCGGCCGGGGACGTGCCGCGCCCCGGAACCTGTTCCGCAGTCTCCGCGCCTGAGGTGAATGGTGCGCGTTCGCCGCGTTCGGCCAGCTGGTAGGCAAGATTGAGCGCAGCCAGCACAGCGATGCGGTCGCGCGCCTTGATCTTGCCGGCATCGCGGATGGCGCTCATCTCCCGGTCCACCGCAGCCACGGCCGCGCCCAGGCGGGCCTCGCCGCCTTCGGGGCACCCCAGGATGTAGCCCTGGCCCAGGATGGTCACCTCGACCTGCTTCATGATCCGGGCCTCTGATCGGAGCTCGGTGAGCTGTCGCCCTGTGCGGCACCCTGAGCTGTTTGCGCTGCCTGCGCTGCTTGCTGGGGCAGCTTGTCGATGAGGTGGTCGATGCGGGTTCGCGCTGCGCTCAGCCGGGATTTCAGACTGTCCCGCTCCGCGCCGAGGCTCTCCAATTGGCGCAGCAGCAACGCATTCGTTCGCTGCAGTTCCTCGTGGCGCAACAAGAGTCGTTCGACCCGTTCTGCGAGTTGCTGAAGCTGTGTCATGACGCGAGGTAAGAGACCGTAATTGTAGGTGGCGCCGCGCGCCGCCTTGACGGGTCTTGTCCGGGCGCTCGACCCATGATGGTCGATGCCAGGTTTTCAGCGGTTGCGGCCCACTGCATGGTGATCGCACCAGGTGCTGACTGCGCAACGCGTGCAGTCCGGGCTTCGGGCCTTGCACACATAGCGGCCGTGCAGGATCAACCAGTGGTGTGCGTTCACGCGATAGGCCGGTGGCACGCGGCGAAGAAGTTCCATCTCCACCGCCAGCGGTGTGTGGCCTCTTGCCAGTCCGGTGCGGTTGCCCACCCGGAAGATGTGGGTGTCCACGGCCATGGTGTCTTCGCCAAACGCACAGTTCAGCACCACGTTGGCGGTCTTGCGGCCGACGCCGGGCAACTGTTCGAGCGCTTCGCGTGAGCCCGGCACCTGGCCACCGTGTTGGGTCAGCAGCAGCTGGCAGGTCTGGTGCAGGTTTCGGGCCTTGGTACGAAACAGGCCGATGGTGCGAATGTGGGACTCGATACCTCCAACACCCAGCGCAAGCATCCGCTTGGGCGTCGGGGCCGCGGCGAACAGTCCGCGGGTGGCCTTGTTCACGCTCACATCGGTGGCCTGGGCCGAGAGCAGAACGGCCGCCAGCAACTCGAACACGCTGGTGTACTCCAGCTCGGTCACGGGGTTGGGGTTGGCCGCCTGCAGGGTGGCGAAGAAGGGTTCGATGTGGACGAGCTTCATGGCGTCAGGGCATCAGGGCGTCAGGGCATCAGGACTTGGCGGACTGCCTTGCGCGGGCCCGCGCCAGTGCCGTCTCGATGACCGAGCGCTTGCGGTCCAGCATCTGGGGGTCGGTGATGCTGCTGGCTGTGGCCAAGTCGGCCAGCTTCGCCGCTGCCTTGGCGGCCAGGCGCTGCTCCTGTGCCTCGCGTTCTGTGGCCAGACGTTGCTGTCGATGGCGATAGCGTTGTCGAGCTTCGTCAGCTTGCTCCGGGCTCCAGGCGGCCCAGCCGGTGGCCTCGCTGCCTGTGGGTTCCATGGAGATGCAATCCACCGGGCAGGCGGGCAGGCACAGTTCGCAGCCGGTGCACCAGGCTTCGATGACGGTGTGCATGCGCTTGGAGGCGCCCACGATGCAGTCCACAGGGCAGGCCTTGATGCACAGGGTGCAGCCGATGCACCAGTCTTCGTCGATCACGGCGGTACGCAGGACGGACTCCACGCCGTGCAATGGGTCCAGCGGCACCACGGGTCGACCTGTCAGGGCCGCCAGGCGCCTCACCCCTTCAGCACCTCCGGGGGGGCATTGCCCGATGCCTGCTTGCGAGGCCGCCACTGCCCGCGCGTAGCTGCTGCAATCCGGATAGCCGCAGCGGGTGCACTGCGTCTGCGGCAGCGCGGCGTCTATACGTGCGGCCAGAGTCTCGTCCACCGACCAGCCTCTTGCCAGGATCAACTGCGCGTGGAGGTGAAGGAGCTGCCGCTTCAGGCCCTGCGCGAACGCGCGCGGCTGGCGCGTGCGGCGGCCGCTGGATTTCCTTCCACTGCGGGCTTCTCGGGCTGGTGCGCCTCCACATGGCTCCGGATGAAATCGCGTACCCGCGGGTACACGAGGTCGCGCCAGCGGCGCCCCGAGAAGATGCCGTAATGGCCCGCGCCGGGCACGTCGTAGTGGAAGCGGCGGTCTTCCGGAATGCCCAGACACAGGTCGTGTGCGGCCCGGGTCTGGCCCGCACCCGAGATGTCATCCAGTTCTCCCTCCACCGTCAGCAAGGCGGATTGACGGATGTCTTGCGGCCGCACCAACCGGCCGCGCACCTCCCAGGTGCCGTTGACGAGCGCGAAGTCCTGGAATACGGTCTTGATGGTGTCCAGGTAGTACTCGGCCGGCATGTCCAACACGGCGTTGTATTCGTCGTAGAACTGCCGGTGGGAATCCGCGCTGCCCTCGTCGCCGCGGATCAGGTCGAGGAAGTAATCGTAGTGCGAGGTCAGATGGCGGTCGGGGTTCATGGCCACGAAGCCCGTGTGCTGCAGAAAGCCCGGGTAGACGCGCCGCCCCGCGCCGGGGTAGTTCAGCGGGACGCGGTAGATCACGTTGTGCTCGAACCAGTCGTGGCTCTTGTTGATGGCCAGGTTGTTGACGGCTGTGGGGGACCGGCGGGCATCGATCGGGCCGCCCATCATGGTCAGGGTGCGGGGTGTGGGCTCCCCGCCCGACGCCATCAGGGACACCGCGGCCAGCACCGGCACGGTGGGCTGACACACGGAGATGACGTTCGCTTGCGGCCCGATGAGGCGGATGAAGTCCTGCACGTAGGCCACGTAGTCGTCGAGGTGGAAGGGGCCGTCTTCGACAGGCACCATCCGGGCATCGGTCCAGTCGGTGATCAAGACCTTGTGGTCCTGCAACAGGCTCTTGACCGTGTCGCGCAGCAAGGTGGAGTGGTGGCCAGACAGGGGTGCCACCACCAATACGGTGGGCTGCTCCTTCATCTGCGCCAAGGCCTGCGGGTTGTCGGTGAATCGCTTGAAGCGCAGCAGGCGACAGAAAGGCCGCGTCTGGATCACCTGCTCCTGAACGGCCACTTCCACCCCGCCAACCGTGACGCCAGTGATGCCGAAAGGCGGCTTTTCGTATTCCTTGGCCAGCCGGTGCACCAGTCCCAGGCCCGCTGCCACGCGCTGGGCCATGGGCGTGTGGGTGAAGGGGGACAGGGGATGGGAATAGAGCTTGGCCGATGCGCTCGCGAACTCCGCGAAAGGAGCCATCATGGCCCGCTGGGTCTCGTAAAGCTGGTAGAGCATGTCGTGGTCCTTCGGTGAGCGCGTGACACGCGCAAGCGTAAGCCTGGATTGACTTTACTCAAGACTTTGCCACGAATCGCTGCTGCGCTGCAGCAATCTTGGTGACCGAATGTAGGACTTCTGTCTGCCCCGGGCCTTACGCCTGGCACAGGCCACCGTGGAGCCCGGCCTGCTGGCCCGCCCCCACGCGGCGCAGAATGCAGGACGCCTACATCACGGCCGCGATGGACTTGATCACCGTGTCGAGATTGCCATGGTTCAGGGCCGCCACGCAGATGCGCCCTGAGTCCACGCCGTACACGCCGAATTCTTCGCGCAGGCGCTCCATCTGCGCCTTGCTCAGCCCGGAGTAGCTGAACATGCCCTTCTGGCGGGTGATGAACCCGACGTCCAGCGGCACACCGGCTGCGGCCAGCCCATCGGCCAGCGCTTGACGCATGTCCCGGATGCGCTGTCGCATGCCCGTCAGATCGTCCTCCCACTGCTGGCGCAGCGCCGGCGTGGTGAGCACGGTGGTGATGGTCTGGGCGCCATGCGTCGGGGGGGTGGAATAGTTGGTCCGCACGACGATCTTCAACTGCGACAGGACCTTGCCTGCTTCGCCGGCACTGCCGCACACCACACTGAGCGCGCCCACGCGCTCGCCGTAGAGCGAAAAGCTCTTGGAAAACGAGGTCGCGACCAGGAAGTCGACGCCCGCGGCCAGAAAGTCGGCGATGACGCGGCCATCCTCGGCAATGCCGTCGCCGAAGCCCTGGTAAGCCATGTCCAGAAAGGCGACCAGCCCGCGGTCCCTCACGGCCTGGACGACCTTCGTCCACTGCTCTGGTGTGAGGTCGCAGCCGGTGGGGTTGTGGCAGCAGGCGTGCAGCACCACGATGGTGCCGGCCGCGGCACTGCGCAGGCAGGCCAGCAGATCGTCGAAGCGAACACCTCGGGTGGCCGCGTCGTAGTAGGGGTAGGTGTTGACCTGGAACCCGGCCTGCGTGAACAGAGCCCGGTGGTTCTCCCAGCTCGGGTCGCTGATCAGGACCTGGGCTTGCGGGTTCAACTTCTTGAGAAAGTCTGCACCGATCTTCAGGCCGCCCGTGCCGCCCAGGGCTTGCACCGTGGCCACCCTCCCGGCGGTGACCGCAGCGGAATCGGCGCCGAACACCAATCCCTGAACGGCTTTGTCGTAGGCGGCGATGCCGTCGATGGGCAGGTAGCCCCGAGGTTTGCCTGCCGCCACCAGTTGCTGCTCGGCCTGCGCCACGCACTTCAGCAGCGGCAGCTTGCCGTTTTCGTCGAAGTACACGCCAACGCCCAGATTGACTTTGCCGGCGCGGGTGTCGGCGGCGAATTGCTCATTCAGGCCCAGGATGGGGTCGCGGGGGGCCATTTCGACGGCGTCGAACAAGGACATGACAGGCTCTCTTGGCAGGTAATGTGCGGTGGAAAAGGGCCGGATGGCAGGAAGACACCAGGTGCATCTGCAGCGGCCACGATGTTGAGCTACGCTGAGCGGTTGGCCCATGCTGTGAAGGTCCGTGCCCTCTGCATGCCCCCTCGCTGAGGCCCGAATTCTAGGATCTCCATGTCTGTCTCCACGTCTCCCGACGGCGTCCACGACCCTGCGCTGCCCGATGCCGCCGCCGCTTCGGACCAGCCCATCCCTGGTGAGTTCGTCTCCTTTGCCGGTTCGCCTTTCCAGTTGTTCCAGCCGTATCCGCCGGCGGGCGACCAGCCTGTGGCCATCGCGCAGCTGGTGGAAGGGGTGGAGGAGGGTCTGAGTTACCAGACCTTGCTGGGGGTCACCGGTTCCGGCAAGACCTTCACGATGGCCAACGTCATCGCCCGCCTGGGCCGCCCGGCCATCGTGTTCGCACCCAACAAGACGCTGGCGGCGCAGCTGTACAGCGAGTTCAGGGAGTTCTTCCCGAAGAACGCGGTGGAGTACTTCGTCAGCTACTACGACTATTACCAGCCCGAGGCCTATGTGCCGCAGCGGGACCTGTTCATCGAAAAGGACAGTTCGATCAACGAACACATCGAGCAGATGCGCCTGTCGGCCACCAAGAGCCTGCTGGAGCGACGCGATGTGGTGATCGTGGCCTCTGTCAGCGCCATCTACGGCATTGGCAGTCCGTCGGACTACCACCAGATGGTCATGACCTTGCGTGTGGGCGATCGCGTGGGCCAGCGTGACGTCATCGCCCACCTGATCCGCATGCAGTACACGCGAAACGAGACCGACTTCTCACGCGGCACCTTCCGCGTGCGGGGCGACACGATCGACGTGTTCCCGGCCGAGCACAGCGAGCTGGCCATCCGCATCGAGCTGTTCGACGACGAGGTGGAGACGCTGCAGCTTTTCGATCCGCTCACCGGGCGTATCCGCCAGAAGATTCCGCGCTTCACGGTCTACCCGGGCAGCCACTACGTCACCCCGCGCGACCGTGTGGTGGCCGCCATCGAGACCATCAAGCTGGAGTTGCGTGAACGGCTGGACGAGTTCGTCAAGGCAGGCAAGCTGTTGGAGGCGCAGCGCCTGGAGCAGCGCACCCGGTTCGACCTGGAGATGCTGCAGGAGGTGGGCCACTGCAAGGGCATCGAGAACTACACCCGCCACCTCTCCGGTGCACAGCCAGGTGACCCGCCGCCCACGCTGGTGGACTACCTCCCGCGCGACGCCCTGATGTTCCTGGACGAAAGCCATGTGCTGATCGGGCAGTTCGGCGGCATGTTCAACGGCGACCGCGCCCGCAAGACCACGCTGGTCGAGTACGGCTTTCGGCTGCCCAGTGCGCTGGACAACCGTCCCCTGAAGTTCGAGGAGTTCGAGTCCAAGATGCGGCAGACGGTTTTTGTCTCGGCCACGCCTGCGGCTTATGAGCAAGCGCACGCCGGGCAGATCGTGGAGCAGTTGGTGCGTCCCACGGGGCTCGTGGACCCGGTGGTTGAAGTGCGTCCGGCCGTTCACCAGGTGGACGATGTGCTGCAGGAGATCCGCGATCGTGTCCAGGTGCACGAGCGCGTGCTCATCACCACCCTCACCAAGCGCATGGCCGAGCAGTTGACCGATTACCTGACCGAGAACGGCGTCAAGGTGCGGTACCTGCACAGTGATGTCGACACGGTGGAGCGCGTGGAGATCATCCGGGACCTGCGACTGGGCGCTTTCGACGTGCTGGTAGGCATCAACCTCCTGCGCGAGGGGCTGGATATTCCTGAGGTGTCCCTGGTAGCGATCCTGGACGCCGACAAGGAGGGCTTCCTGCGCGCCGAACGCAGCCTGATCCAGACGATTGGCCGGGCGGCGCGCAATGTCAACGGCAAGGCCATCCTCTACGCGGACAAGGTCACCGATTCCATGCGCAAGGCCATGGGCGAAACCGAGCGCAGGCGCGAGCGGCAGGTGGCCCACAACCTGGCGCAGGGTATCGTTCCCCGCAGTGTGCGCAAACAGGTGCGCGACCTGATTGACGGCGTGGTTGCGGAGAAGTCCGGACGCGACGACCTGAAGGCCGCGCAGGCGGCGGCCGAGGTGGAAGCCCTGAGCGAGAAGGACCTGGGCAAGCGCATCAAGTTGCTGGAGCGACAGATGCTGGAGCATGCCCGGCAACTGGAGTTCGAGAAGGCGGCCCGGCTGAGGGACGAACTCGCCCTGCTCAAGGAGCAGGCTTTTGGCGCGGCCAAGGGGGATTCCAACGTCGTGCCGCTGGCGCCTCGTGGCGGCTGATTCACGACGTGAGTCTCCGGTTTCTGCGCCGGGGTGCTGCTGTGCTGGGGAATTCAGCAGCAGGGCCATGCCGCCCTTTTTGTCCTGGACAGTCATCGGGTTTTCGGTCTAACCCCAGCAATTCGCTCGACTTCTGCTAAAGTTGAGCATTCCAGTAGGAATCAGGTGCTGCAGGGCTGGTCCCCATCCCCCTGCTATCGATCCCGGGCTGGCAAGCAGCACGGCCTGAAACGTTCTTCATCTTCACATCGCCGCTAAGCGGACAGGAGTTCTCCAATGCGTCTGACCACCAAGGGCCGATTCGCCGTCACCGCGATGATCGACCTCGCATTGCGCTCTCACAACGGGCCGGTGGCGCTGGCCGCGATCAGCCAGAGGCAGCAGATCTCCCTGTCCTATCTCGAGCAGTTGTTTGGCAAGCTGCGCCGTCACGAACTGGTGGAAAGCACCCGTGGCCCCGGTGGCGGCTATTCGCTGGGCCGTTCGATGGCCGACATCACGGTGGCTGACATCATCGTGGCCGTGGACGAACCCATCGATGCGACTGGCTGTGGCGGCAAGGAGCACTGCATGGGCGAAGACACGGGCAAGTGCATGACGCATGACCTCTGGTCCAGCCTGAACACCAAGATGATCGAGTTCCTCGATTCCATCAGTCTGAAGAAGCTGGTTGACGAGCAGATGGCCAAGGGCATCTCCATCGAGGAAGTTCCGGTGAAGCGGGCGATTTCCTCGCAACCCGTGGTTAAGCCCATCAAGGTCACGGCCCCCAACTCCGTGTTTGCCCTGGGCAACGCCTTCATGAAGTGATCCCGCAGCGTGCCGTGGTCTTCCGCTGCGCGCTCCTGATGCCCTGACAAGACTTGTCGAACATGACCCCCCATTTCCCGATCTACATGGATTACGGCGCCACGACGCCCGTCGACCCTCGCGTTGTCGACGCCATGGTGCCCTGGTTGCGCGAGCACTTCGGCAACCCTGCCTCCCGCAGCCATGCGTGGGGTTGGGAGGCCGAAGAGGCTGTGGAGAAGGCGCGTGCTGATGTGGCCGATTTGATCAAGGCCGATCCGCGCGAGATCGTCTGGACCTCCGGTGCCACCGAGAGCAACAACCTGGCCATCAAGGGCGCTGCTCACTTCTATGCCTCTCGCGGCAAGCACCTCATCACGGTCAAGACCGAGCACAAGGCTGTGCTTGACACGATGCGTGAGCTTGAGCGTCAAGGTTTCGAGGTCACCTACCTGGACGTGCAGGAAGACGGCCTGCTGGACCTGGACCGCTTCCGCGACGCGCTCCGGCCCGACACCATCCTGGCCTCGGTCATGCTGGTGAACAACGAGATTGGCGTCATCCAGGACATTCCGGCCATTGGCGCGATGTGCCGGGAGCGCGGCGTCATCCTGCACGTGGATGCCGCCCAGGCCACAGGAAAGGTCGCCATCGACATGGGCAGCTTGCCTGTGGACCTCATGAGCCTGGCTTCGCACAAGACCTACGGTCCCAAGGGAATCGGTGCGCTGTACGTCCGGCGCAAGCCCCGAGTCCGCCTGGAAGCCCAGATGCATGGCGGTGGCCACGAGCGCGGTATGCGTTCTGGCACGCTGCCCACCCACCAGTGCGTGGGCATGGGCGAAGCCTTCAAGATCGCCCGCCAGGAGATGGGCACCGAGAGCGAGCGCGTGCGCATGCTCCAGCAACGCCTGATGGCGGGCATTTCGCAGATCGACCAGGTGTTCATCAACGGGCACCTTGAGAGGCGCGTGCCCCACAACGTCAATGCCTCCTTCAACTATGTTGAAGGGGAATCGCTCATCATGGGTATCAAAGGGCTGGCGGTGTCCTCAGGTTCCGCATGCACCTCTGCGAGCCTGGAGCCCAGCTACGTGCTGCGGGCGCTGGGTCGAAGCGACGAACTGGCGCATTCCAGCCTTCGAATGACCATCGGACGCTTCACGACCGAGGCTGACATTGATTACGCCGTCTCGACGCTGCAGGACCGCGTGGCCAAGCTGCGCGAGCTCTCCCCGCTGTGGGACATGTACCGCGACGGCATCGACCTGAGCACCATCCAGTGGACGGCGCACTGAGTGCGTTCAAGCGCCAGCAACAGACATTCGAGGGAACAACATGGCATACAGCGACAAGGTCATCGACCACTACGAAAACCCCCGCAACGTGGGTGCTTTCGACAAGGGTGACGACAGCGTGGGCACCGGCATGGTGGGCGCGCCGGCCTGTGGCGACGTGATGAAGCTGCAGATCAAGGTGAACGCCGAGACAGGGCTCATCGAGGATGCCCGGTTCAAGACCTATGGTTGCGGCTCGGCCATCGCCTCCAGCTCTTTGGTGACCGAGTGGGTCAAGGGCAAGACGCTGGACCAGGCGTTGACCATCAAGAACACGCACATTGCCCAGGAACTCGCCCTGCCGCCGGTGAAGATCCACTGCTCCATCCTGGCCGAGGACGCCATCAAGGCCGCTGTCAACGACTACAAGGCCAAGCACGCCGAGACCTCGCAGTCTCCGGTCGAACAGGCCCATTGAGGCTCTGATGGCCGTCACCCTGACCGAAGCCGCCGTGCGGCACGTAACCCGTTACCTCGCGCGCCGGGGCAAGGGCGTTGGCGTGCGGCTGGGCGTCAAGACCACGGGCTGTTCCGGGCTGGCCTACAAGCTCGAGTACGCCGATGATGTGGCCCCCGAGGATGTGGTCTTCGAGGGCCAGGGCGTGAAGGTGCTGGTGGACCCCAAGAGCCTTCCCTATATTGATGGCACCGAACTGGACTTCGTTCGCGAGGGGCTCAACGAAGGTTTCAAGTTCCACAACCCGCGCGAAAAGGACCGCTGCGGCTGCGGGGAGTCATTCCGCGTCTGACGCGCACGACCCTGTTCCTGTCAGGCGCGGCTCGGCCGCGCCTTTGCTTTCGATCCCCGGATGCATCCATCCCCCACTTTCGCCACCCTGCGCGCGCAGTTCGAGAGAAGGCACGCGCGATGAAGCTCGATGATGACGACTTCACGCTGTTCGGGCTGACCCCCCGATTCGGCATCGATCGGCAGGAGGTGGACACCCGCTGGCGCGCCCTGCAGGCCCAGGTGCACCCCGACCGGTTCGCGGCGCAGGGCCCATCCGCGCAACGCCAGGCCATGCAGTGGGCGGTACGGGTGAACGAGGCCCACCGTCGCCTTCGCGATCCCCTGGCCCGTGCGGCCTATCTGTGCGAACTGCGCGGGGCTCGGGTCGATGCTGACCGTCACACCGCCATGCCTGCGCCGTTCCTGATGCAGCAGATGGCTTGGCGCGAAGCGCTGGAAGACGCTGGCAGTGCAAACCAGGTGGAAGCACTGGACCTCGAGGTGGGCCGCCAGGAGAAGGCTTTGCAGGCCGACCTGGCCCGCCACCTGGACGAAAGCCTGGATCTCGAGGCGGCTGTGGGCGCCGTCCGTTCGCTCATGTTCCTGGGCCGATTCCGCGCGGACATCCAGCGCAGGATGGAGGCCCTGGAGTCTTGAACACCCGCGTTGACGTGCGGGGCCGGCAGGTTTGCTCGGTCTGACCTCGTCCCGCCTTTGAACCGAACCAGCAGCATGGCATTGCTACAGATTTCCGAACCCGGCGCCTCGCCCGACCCGCACCAGCGGCGTATTGCGGTGGGCATTGACCTGGGCACCACGCATTCCCTGGTGGCCGCAGTGCGCAGCGGCGTGGCCGAGTGTTTGCCGGACGGGCAGGGCAGGGTGATCCTGCCGTCCGTGGTGCGCTACCTGGAGGGCGGTCGTCGTCAGATCGGGCATGAGGCCAGGGCGGCCCAGACCGAGGACCCCCAGAACACCATTGCCTCCGTCAAGAGGCTCATGGGCCGCGGCCTGAAGGACGTGCCGGGGCATGAGCAGTCGCCTTACCGCTTTGTGGACCAGCCTGGCATGGTGTCGCTGGACACCCGCGATGGTGTGAAGACGCCGGTAGAGGTGTCTGCAGAGATTCTGGCGGTGCTGCGCCAGCGGGCCGAGGACACGTTTGATGACGAGTTGTTCGGAGCCGTGATCACGGTGCCGGCCTACTTCGACGATGCCCAGCGGCAGGCTACGAAAGATGCGGCGCAATTGGCAGGGCTGAACGTGCTCAGGCTCATCAACGAGCCGACTGCCGCTGCAGTGGCCTATGGCCTGGAGAACGGCAGCGAAGGCCTGTACGCCGTCTATGACCTGGGTGGGGGCACCTTCGACATCTCCTTGCTGCGACTGTCGCGCGGCGTGTTCGAGGTGGTGGCCACGGGAGGCGATGCTGCCCTGGGCGGAGACGACTTCGACGAGACCGTCGCCCGCTGGGCGCTGGAGCGGGCCGCAGTCTCGAACCCGGACGCGCGCACCCGCAGGGCGGTGCTGGTGGCCGCCCGTCAGGCCAAGGAGGCGCTGACGGATCAGGCGCATGCCGAGCTGCAGTTCGAGGTGGGCGCGCAAACGTACCGTGTGAGCCTGGATCGACCGACCTTCCAGCAACTGACCCGTGCGCTGGTAGACCGCACCCTGGGCAGCGTCAGGCGCGTGCTGCGCGACGCCCGGGTGACGGTGGACGAGGTGCAGGGGGTGGTGCTGGTGGGGGGGTCCACCCGCATGCCTGCGGTTCGCCAAGCGGTTGCTGCGTGCTTCGGCCAGGAACCCCTGACCAATGTCAACCCCGACGAGGTGGTGGCGGTAGGGGCCGCTTTGCAGGCCCATGCCCTGGCCGGCCACTCAAGCGATGGCGATCTGCTGCTGCTGGACGTCATCCCGCTGTCGCTGGGTCTGGAAACGATGGGAGGTCTGACCGAGCGCATCATCGAGCGCAACACCACCATCCCCGTGGCCAAGGCCCAGGAGTTCACCACTTACCAGGATGGTCAGACGGCCATGGCCGTACACGTGGTGCAGGGTGAGCGTGAACTGGTGGCCGATTGCCGCAGCCTGGCGCGATTCGAATTGCGCGGCATCCCGCCCATGGTGGCGGGCGCGGCCCGCATCCGCGTCACCTTCCAGGTCGACGCTGACGGGTTGCTGAGCGTGTCGGCGCAGGAGACGCAGTCCGGCGTTCAGGCCGCGGTAACGGTCAAGCCCAGCTACGGGTTGGCGGATGACGAGGTGGCGCGCATGCTGCGCGACGGCTTTGCCCATGCCGAGGAAGATGTGGCAGCACGACGCCTGCGCGAAGCGCGGGTGGAGGCCCGGCGAATGGTGCTGGCCACGCGCTCGGCGCTGGCGGCTGACGGCGAACTGCTGTCGCCCGCTGAGCGTGACGAGATCGAAGCCCTGATCGGTCAGACCGACGCGCATGCTGCGGGCAACGATCACGCCGCCATCGATGCAGCGGTGGAACGACTGGCCACCGGGACCGAGGCCTTTGCCGCGGCCCGGATGAACCGTGGCATCCGGGCCGCCCTGGCCGGTCGAAAAGTAGAGGACGTCTGACCCATGCCCGTGATCCGTATCCTGCCCCACGCCGAATACTGCCCTGAAGGGGCCACCCTGCAGGCGCCGCGCGGCACCTCGGTGTGCGAGGCCCTGCTCGACAACGGCATCGAGATCGAGCACGCTTGCGAGATGAGTTGCGCGTGCACCACTTGCCACGTGGTGGTCAAAGAGGGTTTCGAGTCTCTGGGCGAACCTGACGAGACCGAAGAGGACTTGCTGGACCGTGCCTGGGGCCTGACCCCGACGTCACGCCTGTCCTGCCAGGCCATCCTGTCGGAACGCGATGTGACGATCGAGATCCCGAAGTACTCGATCAACCACGCCCGCGAGAAGCATTGAAGATCCTCGGCGTCGAGTCTTCGTGCGACGAGACCGGCATTGCGCTGGTCGAGTTCGCGGGCCAGGAGTTGCCACGGCTGCTTGCGCACGCGCTGCACAGCCAGGCCGACATGCACGAAGCCTATGGCGGGGTGGTGCCTGAACTGGCCTCCCGTGATCACATCCGCCGCGTTATTCCCTTGACCCGGCACGTGCTCGACGAAGCCGGCGTTGATCGCCACGAGATCGATCTGGTCGCCTTCACGCAGGGCCCCGGCCTGGCCGGCGCCTTGCTGGTGGGTGCCGGCTTTGCCGCGGCACTGGGGCAGGCGCTGGGCCGGCCCACGCTGCCCGTGCACCACCTGGAGGGGCACCTGCTGTCGCCATTCCTTTCGGCAGACCCGCCGGCGTTTCCCTTTGTGGCCTTGCTGGTTTCCGGGGGGCACACGCAGTTGATGCGCGTGCAGGCCGTGGGCCAATACGAGCTCCTTGGGGAGACCATCGACGATGCGGCCGGCGAAGCCTTCGACAAGTCGGCCAAGCTGCTGGGCCTGGGGTACCCGGGGGGGCCGGCCCTGGCACGTCTGGCGCAAGGGGGCCGGGCCGATGCCTTCGCATTGCCCAGGCCGCTGATGCACCAGGCGGGCCTGGACTTTTCATTCGCAGGTCTGAAGACGGCTGTGATGACCCAGCACCGCAAACTGGGGGCGTCGCCTTCAGCGCAGGCGCTGAGCGATCTTGCGGCCTCCACCCAGGCGGCGATCGTGGAGGTGCTGGTCCATAAGTCCATGGCCGCGCTGCGGCAGACCGGCCTGAGACGTCTGGTGGTGGCCGGGGGCGTGGGGGCGAATGCCGAATTGCGGGCCCGCCTGGGTGCCGCCTGCACGCTGCGCGGCGTGCGCATTCACTACCCGGAACTGAGTCTGTGCACCGACAACGGCGCCATGATCGCCATGGCCGCAGCGATGCGCGTGCAGGCCGGTGTGGCGGGCGTTGAGGCGGCATCTCTCGGTGCCCGGCCCTGGACCTTCGAAGTGCGGCCCCGGTGGCCGCTGGAGACTTGCTGACATGCGTGACGAAATCCACTCCCTCGCGGGCTCCCTGATCAGAGAGGTGGCCAACGCCGCCATGGGGCGCGATGACGTGCTGGCCTTCTGGTTCGGCGAGAGTGACGAGGTGACGTCACCTGAAGTTCGGGAGGCGGCGGCCCGCTCGCTGCAGGACGGCGAGACCTTCTATGCCCACAATCTCGGACTGCCCGCCTTGCGGCAGTCGATTGCCGACTACGTTGGCAGCCTGCACCGACCCGTGGGGATGGAGCGTATCGCCGTCACCTCGTCGGGCGTGAACGCCCTCATGCTGGCCACCCAGTTGCTGGTGGGCCCCGGCGACGAGGTGGTGGCCGTCACACCCGTGTGGCCCAACCTGACAGCCCAACCTTTGATCCTGGGTGGGCGCGTCACGCGATTGCCTTTGCAGGCCCGCCAAGGCCAGTGGCACCTCGATCTGGATGCCCTTCGGTCGGCGGTCACGCCATCGACGCGTGTGCTGCTGGTGAACGCGCCGAACAACCCGACGGGCTGGACCCTCTCGCATGGCGAGATCCAGGCCATCCTGGACCACTGCCGCGCCACGGGCACCTGGATCGTGTCGGACGAGGTGTACGAGCGCCTGTACTACGGCGCTGCGCCGGCCGCACCCAGTTTTCTCGACCTCTGCACGCCGCAGGACCGGGTGGTGGTGGTGCAGAGCTTCTCCAAGAGTTTCCTGATGACAGGATGGCGCCTGGGCTGGCTGGTGGTGCCCGAAAGCGCCCTGGACGCCCTGGGCAAGCTGATCGAGTTCAACAGTTCATGTGCGCCCGTTTTCGTCCAGCGTGGCGCCCTGCAGGCCCTGGCCGGTGCGGCCTCATCGGTGCCCTCGCTGCGCCAGCACTTTCTGGAATGCCGTGACCTCTTGATCGGCGGCCTGGAGCAGCTGCCCGGCATTGAGGTGCGCGCGCCCGCCGGAGGGATGTACGCGTTCTTCCGCGTGGCCGGCGTGACCGATTCCCTGGCATTCGCCAAGCATCTGGTGCGGCAGCACGGCCTGGGGCTGGCCCCGGGCTCTGCGTTTGGTGATGAAGGGCAGGGCTGGTTGCGCTGGTGTTTCGCCTCGCGCGAGCTGGAGCGCCTGCGCCTGGGACTGGATCGAATGCGGCAGGCGATGGAGGCGGGTGTGCCTGCGGCCGGGGACGGGGCCGTGCTGCGCTAGAATCCGCAGTGGTTCGAGGGGTGACATGTTCGTCTCGCCTACAGCCGCAAAGCACGGCGCGGGTCGGTTTCACCCGCGTTCGCAAGTGAAGACGCCCGTCGAGGGCACCGGGAACCGCTCCATGGCTGGACGATTGCGTCCGCCCACGTCAGCGGTTTCCACACAACCTAGGAAATCGTCATGACGATGAACACCACCCAGAAGGCCGAAGTCATCAAGGCGCACGCGCGCGGCGCGGCGGACACCGGCTCCCCCGAAGTTCAAGTGGCGCTGCTGACGGCGCGCATCAACGAACTCACCCCTCACTTCAAGGCTCATCTGAAGGACCACCACGGCCGCCGCGGCCTGCTGAAGATGGTCAATCAGCGCAAGAGCCTGCTGGCCTATCTGAAGGATCGCGACGCAGACCGCTACACCGCGCTGATCCAGAAGCTGGGCCTGCGCAAGTAAGTTCAACGGATCATCAGGCACCCGGTCGCGAGGCCCGGGGCCTGATGTCCACGGAGACGTCAAGGCCGCGGGCAACTGCTGTGTCATTCCAGGGCGGCTGATTCAGGATCGAATCGGCCCATCACAGTCGCACTGGAATGGCATTGTTGCCAAGGCTCAAGCGGCTCCATCCCGCAGGCGCGGGGATTCATCGCGCCTATTTGTGGAGACAGACATGAGCATGTTCAACAAGGTCACCAAGACCTTCCAATGGGGTCCGCATCAGGTCACCATGGAGACGGGCGAAATCGCCCGCCAGTCCACCGGCGCCGTCCTGGTGGACATCGAGGGCACCGTGGTGCTTGCCACCGTGGTGGCCGCCAAGAACGCCAAGCCGGGGCAGGATTTCTTCCCGCTGACGGTGGACTACCTCGAGAAGACCTACGCCGCGGGCAAGATCCCCGGCAGCTTCTTCAAGCGTGAAGGCCGTCCGAGCGAGTTGGAGACCCTGACCAGCCGCCTGATCGACCGCCCCATCCGCCCGCTGTTCCCTGATGGCTTCTTCAATGAGGTGCAGGTCGTCGTGCACGTCGTGAGCCTGAACCCCGAAGTGCAGGCCGACATCGCCGCCCTCATCGCCTCCAGCGCTGCGCTGTCCATCAGCGGCATCCCCTTCAACGGGCCGATCGGTGCTGCCCGTGTGGGCTATATCAACGGCGAGTACGTGCTCAACCCGGGCCGCGCACAGTTGGCCGACAGCCAGCTGGACCTGGTGGTGGCCGGTACCGAGGCCGCCGTGCTGATGGTGGAGTCCGAAGCCCACCAGCTCAGCGAAGAAATCATGTTGGGCGCGGTGGTCTACGGCCACGAGCAAGGCAGGATCGCCATCAACGCCATTCACGAGCTGGTGCGCGACGCAGGCAAGCCCGAGTGGCTGGCCGCCGGCACCTGGACGCCGCCCGCCAAGGACGAAGCCTTCATCGCCAAGCTCAACGAACTGGCCGAGGGCCCGCTGCGCGCGGCCTACCAGATCCGCAGCAAGCAGGCCCGCACGCAGGCCTGCCGCGAGGCCTACGCTTCCGCCAAGGCTGCCTTGAAGGCTGACGGTTCCACCGTGGACGACGTGAAGGTCGAGGCGCTGCTGTTCGAGATCGAGGCCCGCATCGTGCGCAGCCAGATCCTGGCCGGCGAGCCCCGCATTGACGGCCGCGACACCCGCACCGTGCGCCCCATCGAGATCCGCTCTTCCGTGCTGCCCCGCACGCACGGCTCGGCGCTGTTCACGCGCGGCGAGACCCAGGCGCTGGCCGTGGCCACCTTGGGCACGGAGCGCGATGCCCAGCGCATCGACGCGCTGGCTGGCGAATTTGAAGACCGCTTCATGCTGCACTACAACATGCCTCCGTTCGCCACCGGCGAAACGGGCCGTGTCGGCAGCCCCAAGCGCCGCGAGATCGGCCACGGCCGTCTGGCCAAGCGCGCGCTCGTCGCTGCACTGCCCTCGCGCGAGGAGTTCCCCTACACGCTGCGCGTGGTCAGCGAGATCACCGAGAGCAATGGCTCTTCGTCGATGGCCTCCGTCTGCGGCGGCTGCTTGGCGCTGATGGATGCTGGCGTTCCGATGAAGGCGCACGTGGCCGGTATCGCCATGGGTCTGATCAAGGATGCCAACCGCTTTGCGGTGCTGACCGACATCCTGGGCGACGAAGATCACCTCGGCGACATGGACTTCAAGGTGGCCGGCACCACGCAGGGCATCACCGCGCTGCAGATGGACATCAAGATCCAGGGCATCACCAAGGAAATCATGCAAGTTGCGCTGGCCCAGGCCAAAGAGGCGCGCATGCACATTCTGGGCAAGATGCAAGAGGCGATGGGGCAAGCCAAGACCGAAGTCTCGACCTTCGCGCCCAAGCTCTACACCATGAAGATCAATCCGGAGAAGATCCGCGATGTGATCGGCAAGGGCGGCGCGGTCATTCGTGCGCTGACCGA
>JBILSM010000059.1:0-18398 GCA_044372085.1 Rubrivivax sp. | reverse complement strand
CCTGGCCACCCGGCCGGGTGGCACGGCCATCCCGCCAGAATTGTTCGAGCTTTTTCCCGTCCTGCAACAGATGCTGCACCGCCGCGGAGGCGATCTGTCGGGTGGGCAGCAGCAGCAGCTGGCCATCGCCCGGGCGCTGGCGGCCGGCCCGAAGCTGCTGATGCTGGACGAGCCCACCGAGGGCATCCAGCCCAGCATCATCAAGGACATTGGCCGGGTGATCCGGATGCTGGCCGACCGCAAGACCATGGCCATCGTGCTGGTCGAGCAGTACTACGACTTTGCCGCGGAGCTTGCTGACCAGTACCTGGTGATGGAGCGGGGCCAGATCGTGGCCCGTGGCCGCGGCGCCGACATGGCGTCTGACGGCGTGCGCCAGCGCATGTCGATCTGAACGGGGCGATCGAGGGCCCGCGGCGGCGCCTCCCTCACGCACTGGCGCAAGCGGAGCCAGCTGAGCAGCCGGCGCGTCGTCTCCGCCGGTCCCCACCCCTGCTGGGGCCGAGGGGGTCCGTCCACAATCCAGGGCCCGCACCCTCCTTCTGTCTGGCCTGATGTCCCAGCCCCCCGAACTGCTGCAGATCCGCGACCTGCGCTACGCCTGGCCGGGTGCGTCTGCCGATGTGCTGACCCTGCCCGCCCTGGACTTGCGCGCCGGACGCAGCTATTTCCTGCACGGCCCCAGTGGCTGCGGCAAGAGCACGCTGCTGGGTCTGATGGCGGGCGTCCTGCTACCGCGCCAGGGCCGCGTGGAGTTCCTCGGCCAGGACTGGGCCTGCCTGCCGCCTGGCCGCCGCGACCGCCGCCGGGCGCAATTCGTCGGGGTCATCTTCCAGCAGTTCAACCTGCTGTCGTACTTGTCTTGTCTTGACAACGTGCTGCTGCCGTGCCGGCTGTCGCCCGTTCGCGCCGCGCGATGCACGGGCGCTGCGCAGGACGAAGCGCGACGGCTGCTGCATCGCATGGAGTTGCCCTCCGAGCTGTGGCAGCGCAGCGCCGGCACCTTGTCCATCGGCCAGCAGCAGCGTGTGGCGGCGGCCCGCGCGTTGATCGGGCGCCCGGCATTGGTGATCGCGGATGAACCGACCTCCGCCCTGGATGAGCCTCTGCGGGAAGCCTTCATGGCCCTGTTGATGGGCGAATGTCTCGCGGGCGGCAGTACCCTGGTGTTCGTCAGTCATGACGAACGCCTGGCGGGCCACTTCGATGAGCGCCTTTCGCTGCGGGCCTTTCAGGCCTTGCAGCCCGATCGGCCCCTGCAGCCACCGCAGCCTCTGCGGCCTGAGGACAGGTCTGGACCATGAACTTTCTCCTTCGGCTGGCCACCCGCAGTGCCTGGAACCGGCGTGGCACCCTCGCTCTGGTGCTGGCTTCAATTGCGCTCGCTACGGCCCTGCTCTGGGCGCTTGAAGGCTTGCGGCGCGACCTTCGCAGCAGTTTTTCAAATGCCGTCAGCGGCACCGACCTCGTGGTGGGTGCCCGCAGCGGGCCGGTGCAGTTGATGCTCTATGCCGTTTTTCGGGTGGGCGGGGCCACCAACAGCATTTCCATGGACAGCGTGCGCGCGGTGTCCGCCCACCGGGCCGTGGCGTGGACGGTGCCCATCGCGCTGGGTGACTCGTACCGCGGGTTCCCGGTCATGGGCACCACCACGGCCTACTTCCAGCACTTCGCCTATGGGGACCGGCAGCCCTTGGCCCTGGAAGAGGGCCGCCCCTTCAGCGGGACGCTGGATGGCCTGTACGAGGCGGTGCTGGGCGCGGAGGTGGCGCAGCGGTTCGGCCACCGCCTGGGCGACCGCATCACGCTGGCGCATGGCATGGGCGGGGCTGCGGGCACCGAGCATGCCGACAAGGCTTTCGTGATCGCCGGCATCCTGCAACGCACCGGCACGCCGGTGGACCGCACGGTGCACGTCAGCCTGCAGGCCCTGGAGGCGCTGCACCTGGACTGGGTGGGCGGCGCGCCCATGCCGGGTCTGCGCATCTCCGCCGAGGACGCGCGCAAGTTCGACCTGGAACCCAAGCAGGTGACGGCCGCGTTGGTCGGCCTGAAGAGCCGGGCCGCGGTGTTCAATGTGCAGCGCTTCGTGGCCGGGTATGAAGGAGAGCCGCTGCTGGGTGTGCTGCCGGGTGTGGCCCTTGACGAACTGTGGGAAGCCGTCGGTCTGGGCGAGCGGGCCCTGCAACTGGTGTCCGCGCTGGTGGCGGTGGTCAGCCTGGCGGGGCTGGTGGCCACCGTGCTGGCGGGCCTGAACGAACGCCGAAGGGAGTTGGCGGTGCTGCGCGCCGTGGGGGCGGGTCCGCGCGACGTGTTGTGGCTGCTGGTACTGGAGGGTGCCGTCGTGACCAGCGCGGGGGTTGTGCTGGGGGTGCTGTTGGCGGTGACCGCCCAGGCCCTGGCGGGTCCGCTGATGCAGCAGCGTCTGGGTATCTTCCTGCAAATGGGCGCGCCCGCCTTGACCCAATGGGGGGTGCTGCTGGCCGTGCTGGCCGCAGGTATGCTCGCCAGTCTGCTGCCGGCTTGGCGTGCCTACCGCCTGTCGCTGGCTGACGGCCTGTCGCCCCGGCTGTGATGCCTTCCAGGCCCACCCGCCCACCTCTGTCCACCTGGACCTGACATGTTCGCCAGCCCCCACCTGAAGTCCTCCAAGATGCCCGCCTGGGCCCTGGCCCTGCTGGTAGCGTGGTGGATGCCCCAGGGCCCCTTGAGTGCGCAGCCGGTTCCGGGTGTGCCCACGATGGCCAAGCCTATCGCCCCGAACTCCCCTAACTCCCCGAACCCCTCTGGCGCCCCGAACTCCGCCAACGTCCCCAGCGCTTCCAATCCTCCCACGGCATCAGGCGGCACGGTCGCCGCCCGGCCGGTGCAGGCCGCTGCAGCCGGCAGCGCAGCACCGCGCACCATCGGATGGGAAGCCCTGGTGCCAGCGGATTGGGACCCGATGAAGGATCTCAAGGGCCTGAACCTGTCCATCCTGAGCGATGCCGATCCCCGTGCCATGGCCGCTCTGGCCCAGCTGCGCCAGGCCTGGGACAACGCGCCGATCAACCCCGCCGTGGTGGGGCAAACGGTGCGCCTGCCGGGCTACCTGGTGCCCTTGGAGGAGACCAAGGACGGCCTCAAGGAGTTCTTGCTCGTGCCCTACTTCGGGGCCTGCATCCACAGCCCGCCACCACCGGCCAACCAGATCGTCCATGTCTTGCCCAGGACCCCGGCCAAGGGACTGCGTTCCATGGATACCGTCTGGGTCACCGGTGTGCTGACCGGTACCCGTACCGATTCCTACATGGGCATGTCGGGGTACCGCATCGAAGCCACCCTGGTGACCCCGTACGCCGAGCGCCCTGCGCGCTGAGCTTCACTTCGGTGCGCAGATGTGCGCGGCGCTGCCCGTCACTGCACAGATACCCCCTCGTTCAGAACGAGATGCCCACGCTGAAGTGCAGGCGTGACCTGCGCACCGCCTCGCCATAGGCCCAGTCCAGCTTCAGCGGACCCACGGGGCTGCGCCAGCGCAGGCCGACGCCCGCCCCCACGACCGGGCGAAGGTCGCTGAAGTTGTTCGCGGCCTGCCCTGCATCGACGAACATGGCGCCCCAGAATTGCGGCAGGCCGTCGCTCAGCGGGCGCGCCAGCTCCACGCTGGTGGTCAGGATGACCTTGCCGCTGTCCACCGTGCCGCCGCTGGAAGGGCCCAGAGACCGGTAGGCATAACCTCTTACCGAGTCGTCGCCCCCGGCCCGAAAGCGCAGCGTGTCGGGCACGTCCAGCCCGGCCGGCGCGAGCACCTGGCCCGCCTCCACCCGGGCCTGCGCGTACCATTTCGCACCGAGCGGCAGATAGCCCGTGACCCGAGCCCACGCACGCCCGAAGCCGCCGCTCAGCCCCGTGTTGTCCCAGGCCTGACCCACGCCAGTTTGCAGGCTGGCCGTCAAGCCCCGGGTTGGCAGCACGGGGTTGTCCACGTCGCGCCAGGCCCAGTGGTGGTTGACGGTCAGGGCCACGGAGGACGAATCCTCGCTGTCGGTCCTGCGTGCCGAGCGGTCCATCTCGATGAACTGGAAACGCTCGATCCGGGGCGAGTCCTGTATGCGACCGGCCCGCAGCCGCTGAGTGAGCACCACGTCGGTGTCCGTCTTCAGTCGTTCGACGGTGCCCCCGGCCAGCCACCGGTACAGCCTGGGCCCGGTATGGGTGCTGACCTCGCCGTCCCAGGCCTGTCGCGCGCCCCCCCATTCCACCTTGTTGCGTGAGGTGGCCGCTTGACCGAAAAGCCTGCGGTCGATGTGTTCCACCGTGGCCCGGGGTCCGGTGTTTGCGCTCACGCCGATGCCCAGCACGAGCTGCTGGCGGGGAGACTCCTCCACCTGCACCGACACGGGCGCCGCGGCGGCCTGGTCAGACGTGGCGTCCACCGCTACGCTGGCCCGCTCGAAGAGACCGGACTTCTGCAGACGGTCCTGGAAGTCCAGCAACAAGGTCTCGGTCAAAGGGGTGCCCGGCCCGAAGTTGGCAAGATGTCCCACGGTCTCCCGGTCGTGCAGGCGCAGGCCCTCCACACGCAATTCGCCACTGCGGAACAGTGGCCCGGGGTCGGCCGCCAGGGACAGCCGGGCCTTCCCCTCTGCGGCGTCGATCTCGGCGCTGGTACGGCTCCAGCCGGCGGCAAGGTGCCCGCTGGCGCGCAGCCGGGCCAGACTGTCGGTCTTCGCATCGGTCCAGGCCGGGTTGCGAAATGGCATGCCGCTCCTCAAGGGCCAGTGCTGACGCAGGCCCTGCAGGGCTTGCAAGGCATCGGCGCGGCCGGCTTGCGCCGCTTCCCCCCATGCGCCGGACAGCTGCAGGTCCACCTGGCTGATCGTGGTACGGGGCCCGGGGTTCAGTTGCAGGCGAAGCCGCGGTGGGGCGTCCACACCATCGGGCGTGCGCCGCTGGATTTGAATCTCCGGTTCGAAATAGCCTTCGGTTTGCAGCAGCTCGCGCGCCTGCGAAGGCGCAGCGTCGATCAGGCGCGACAGCTCGCTGTCGCCCAGCCGCTCACCCCGTGCCACCGTGGCCAGTCGCGCCAGGTCCAGGTGGCGCTCCAGCAAGGCCCGCAGCTCCGGGGGCGCGTCGATCTCGATTTCCAGCGCGGCCGGTCCCGTGGCGGCGGCGGGGTCAACCACCGCCGGGGTTGGCCCGCCCAGCAGGGCACATCCGCTGCCTGCCAGGACTGCTACAACCAGCAGCAGATGGCTCAGCCAGCGGGTCGGCGGGAGCCGTGTCATTTGGTCAGCAACCGCATCGCCCCTTCCAGCCCGGCCAGCGTCAGCGGGAACATGCGCTGGCTCATCAACTGCTGCACGACGGCGATGCTCTGCCGGTACTGCCACACGCCCTGCGGCTCGGGGTTGATCCAGGCGAACTTCGGGAAGGCGTGGGTCAGGCGCTGCAGCCACTCGGCCCCCGGCTCCTCGTTGTTGTATTCCACGCTGCCGCCCGGCTGCAGGATTTCGTAGGGGCTCATAGTGGCGTCGCCCACGAAGATCAGCTTGTAGTCCTTGTTGTACTTGCGGATCACGTCCCAGGTGGGGAACTTCTCGCTGAAGCGGCGGCGGTTGTTCTTCCACATGAAGTCGTAGACGCAGTTGTGGAAGTAATAGAACTCCAGGTGCTTGAACTCGGTCTTGGCGGCGCTGAAAAGCTCTTCCACGCGGTGAATATGCTCGTCCATGGTGCCACCCACGTCCATGAGCAAGAGCACTTTCACGCGGTTGTGGCGCTCGGGCACCAGTTTGATGTCGAGCATCCCCGCGTTGGCCGCCGTGCTGTGGATGGTGTCGTCCAGGTCCAGTTCCTCGGCGGCGCCTTCGCGGGCGAAACGGCGCAAGCGCCGCAATGCCACCTTGATGTTGCGTGTGCCCAGTTCCTTGGTGTCGTCGTAGTCCTTGTAGGCGCGCTGGTCCCACACCTTCACCGCACTGCGGTTGCGGCCCTTGTCCTGGCCGATGCGAATGCCCTGCGGGTTGAAGCCATAGGCGCCAAATGGGCTGGTGCCGCCCGTGCCGATCATGCGGTTGCCGCCCTCGTGGCGCTCTCTCTGTTCTTCGAAGCGCTTCTTCAGCGTCTGCATCAACTCGTCCCAGCCCATCTTCTCGATGGCCGCCTTCTCCTCGGCAGAAAGCTCCAGCTCCAGCGTCTTGCGCAGCCACTCCAGCGGCACGTCCTGGGTGAAGTCAGTCAGCAGTTCCACACCCTTGAAGTAGGCAGAGAACGCGCGGTCGAACTTGTCGAAGTTCGCCTCGTCCTTGACCAGCGTGGTGCGTGACAGGAAGTAGAACTTGTCTACGTTCGGGCCGCCCTCGTCGTCGATCACGCCGGCCTTGAGCGCCTCCAGCAGCGTGAGGTATTCCTTCACTGACACCGGCAGCTTGGCGGCACGCAACGTGTAGAAGAAGTTGATCAGCATGGTGTGCTCAGCCTGGGCGCCGGGCCGACGTGGAGGGCGCACGACGCCCGGCCCCCTTGGGTGACCGCACGGCAACGCGTGCCTGTGACGGGTGCGCCGGATCGTGCGCACGCAGCCAGTCGAAGAATTCGCCGTACCACTGCTGGCTGTTGCGCGGCTTGAGGATCCAGTGGTTCTCATCCGGGAACCACAGCAGCCGGGCGTCCACGCCGCGCGCCTTGAGCGTGTTGTAGTAGGCCAGACCCTGGGCGTCTGGCACGCGGTAATCCAGTGCTCCGTGGATCACCAGCGTGGGAGTTCGCATCCCGGCCGCGTGCGCATGCGGGCTCTGGCGCTGCACCCGGTCCAGGTCGTCCCAGTACCAGGCGCCCAGTTCCTTGGCGTGCCAGAAGTAGGCATCGTCGGCGAACATGCCCACCCAGTCGAAGCAGCCGGCATGGCAGATGTAGGCCTGGTAGCGGCCGGGTTTCACATGGGCGTTCATCCACGCCACCATGTAGCCGCCATAGCTGCCGCCCGTGGCGAAGACCCGCTTTCTGTCGACCCAAGGCTTCTTCAGCAGGATGTCGGTCGCAGCCTCGATGTCCTGCAATTCAAGCTCACCCCAGCGGTGCGTGATGCTGTCCAGGAAGGCGTGGCCGAAGCTGGACGAGCCGTGGTAATTCACGCTGGCCACCACGTAGCCCTGAGCCGCGAAGGCGTGCGTGTTCCAGCGGTAGTGCCAGTTGTCGCCCGCGGCAGTGTGCGGGCCCCCATGGATGTTGTGCATCAGCGGGTGCTTGCGCTTGCGGTCGAAGCCCGGCGGGAAGGTGAGCCAGACCTGCACCTGCTCGCCCAGGGCCCCGGTGAACCAGGTCTCCTCGGTGGTGCCGAAGTCCAGCGTGGACAGCAGCTTGTCGTTGAAGTGCTCGATGCGCCGCGATTGCAGCGCACCCGTCTCGTCGGGGCTGTGCGCATGGATGCGCCCCGGGTGCTGGGCGGAATCTGCCTGCGTCACCAACTGCCCGGCGGCCAGGTCGTACGTGTGCACGCAGCCGCCTTCGATGGCCACCGCGCATTGGCGGGCCCCGAGCTCGAATCGCCACAGGTGGCGGCGGCCGTGGTGTTCGGCGCACAGCAGCACGGCGTCTGCTGCGTCGGTCCAGCGCAGCGGCGCATGCACCGCATGGTCCCACTGGGCGCTGACCACGTCCCACCGGCTGCCCTTGCGCTCCCACACCGCCAACTGTCCCGGCATCGTGTGCTTCAGGCCCTGGTGACTGGCCACGAAGGCGATGCGTTGGCCGTCCGGGCTGTAGCTGGGGGCAGAGAAATCCCAGCTCGCATCCTGGGCGATGACCTGGATGCGCCCGCTCTTGAGGTCCATCTCGGCCAGCGCGTGGCGGCCGTCCCCCCGCTTCTGCGAAGCGGGGTCGAAAGCGAACACCAGGCGGCGTCCATCGGGCGAAATGTCGAAGCACTGGGCATCCGGCTCGGCGCGGTTGAGCTCGTAGGCCGTGCCTTCAAACAAATCCCGTATGCGGCCGGTAGCCACGTCCATCAGGTGGAGGTGAGCCACGCGTCCCATGGGGATGTGGTGGTCCCAGTGGCGGTACTGCGCCTGGCTGGTGGCATAGCCGGTCTCCTTGCGCTTGCTGAACTCCGCATGGCGCCGGGCCTGGGCGGCCGATCCCCGCAGTTCGGGCCAGACCCAGGAGACGAACACCACCTGGCGGCCGTTCGGGCACCAGCGGAAGGCTTCCACGCCCGTGCCCACGGGGCCGGCGCGTTCGGCCTCGCCACCGTCCACGGGAATCAGGTACAGCTGTGGCGTCTCGTCACGCGCACCCTCCTGATCACGCTGGGCGATGAAGCCGATGCGGTCTCCCATCGGGCTGAACCGGGGTTGACCGTCCTTGTCGCCGCAGGAGGTCAATCTTCGCGGCTGACCACCCAGGGTGGACAGCAGCCACAGGCTGCTCGAGGACTTGTTGCCCTTCATCGAGAACGAGGTCACCGCGGCCACCGCCTGCGATCCATCGGGCGACAGGCTGGGGGCGCCCAGACGGTCGAGCTGCCACAGGTGATCGACGGTGAAACGTGTCTTCTTCCTGGCGCGGGCCTTGCCGGTGGCTTGGGCGTTCATGTGTCAGCGGCTGCGGGCAAGCTGGAAGTCGAGATGCGTCTTCACCACGGACCACTCCCCGGCGGTGATGCTGTAAACCGCGGTGTCACGCAAGGTGCCGCCGTGTCCGATCTGGTGTGCCCGCAGGATGCCGTCCAGCTGTGCACCCAGGCGCTCGATGGCGCGGCGGCTCTGGGTGTTCAGCCGGTGCGTGCGGAACTCCACCGCGATGCACTGCAGGCTCTCGAAGGCGTGGCCCAGCAGCATGCGCTTGCACTCGGTGTTCAGCGCAGAGCGCTGTGTGCTCTGCGCATACCAGGTGCTGCCGATTTCCACCCTGCGGTTGGGTGCGTCGACGTTCATGTAGGTCGTCATGCCCACGATGCGGCCGGTGGCATCGGCGACGGTGAAGGGCAGCATCAGTCCTTGAGACTGCAGCTTCAGGCGCCGCTCGATCTCGGCCTTCATGCCCTCAGGCGATGGCACGGCGGTGTACCAGAGCTTCCAGAGCTCGCCGTCCCTGACGGCCTCGCTCAAGGCAGCTTCGTGTTCCGGCGCAAGGGGCAGCAGCTGGGCATGCCCGCCGGCCATCTTCAGGGGTTCGATCCAGGGGCTGCTCATCTCTGCGCTCATCGATGGTTGCGTTGCATGAAGACCAGTTTCTCGAACAGCGTGACGTCCTGTTCGTTCTTCAGCAAGGCGCCCACCAGGGGGGGTACCGCCACCTTGTCGTCCTTGCTCTGCAGCACTTCCGGCGGGATGTCCTCGGCCACCAGCAGCTTCAGCCAGTCCAGCAGTTCGGAGGTGCTGGGCTTCTTCTTCAGCCCGGGCAGGTTGCGCACGTCGTAGAAGGTCTTCAGGGCTGCGCTCAGCAACTCCTTCTTCAGCCCGGGGAAGTGCACGTCCACGATGGCCTGCATGGTGGTGGCGTCGGGGAACTTGATGTAGTGGAAGAAGCACCGACGCAAGAAGGCGTCAGGCAACTCCTTTTCGTTGTTGGAGGTGATGAACACCAGAGGGCGGTGCGTTGCCTTGATGAGCTCGCGCGTCTCGTAGACGTAGAACTCCATGCGGTCGATCTCGCGCAGCAGGTCGTTCGGGAACTCGATGTCCGCCTTGTCGATTTCATCGATCAACAAGGCCACGGGTTGGTCGGCGGTGAAGGCCTGCCACAGAACGCCCTTGACGATGTAGTTCTGGATGTCCTTCACCTTCTCGTCGCCCAGCTGGCTGTCGCGCAGGCGGCTGACGGCGTCGTACTCGTACAGGCCCTGTTGCGCCTTGGTGGTGCTCTTCACGTGCCACTGCAGCAGCGGCATGCCCAGCGCCTGCGCCACCTCTTCGGCCAGCATGGTCTTGCCCGTGCCCGGTTCGCCCTTGACAAGGAGCGGACGCTTCAATGCAAGGGCCGCATTGACGGCCAGCATGAGGTCGTCGGTGGCGACGTATTGGTCTGAGCCCTTGAATTTCATGGTGGCGTGCAGTGGCTTTGGTGAACGGCTCTTCGGAGTCGAACCTGGTCAGGGGTGAAACACAGGGTTTGCGCAAAGGGAGGCGAGACCCCGCGGGAGAGGCGTTCTGCAACAGCGCGTCACCCGCCTGTGAGAGGTGTCAAGGTCCGGTTTCAGTATATAGGGGCCCCCTATAATGAGGCGAGTTTGCGAGCGCTGCTGCAGGTGCCCGGTGACCGCGAGATACCTCACGTGGCCGGCAATGGACCGAGCGCTGCGGTGGACAGATCAAGAGATTCCGAGGGTAGCTTTCATGATCAGAGCGTTGACTGTGTCGCTGGCATTGGCCGGCATGTCCCTGACTGCGGCGGCTCAGGATGCCAAGGCCGGCGAGAAACTGGCAGCCACGTGCATCGGCTGTCATGGCATTCCTGGCTACCAGTCAAGCTTCCCCGAGGTGCATCGGGTGCCGATGATCTCCGGGCAGAACGCCAAGTACATCGTGGCCTCGCTGCTGGCGTATCAGAAGGGCGACCGCAAGCACCCGACCATGAAGGGCATTGCCGGTTCCCTGACCGAGCAGCAAATGGCCGACCTGGGGGCCTTCTACGAGCAGCACGGCAAGAGCAGCGTGGTGGCAGTGGCCCAGACGGCCAAGGCGCCGTCGGCAGAGGTCAAGGCACTGCTGGACAAGGGTGCGTGCGCTTCCTGCCACGGGGCAGACTTCAACAAGCCCATTGACGGCGCCTACCCGAAGATTGCCGGCCAGCACGCCGACTATCTCTACGTCGCGTTGAAGTCCTACAAGATCGAGGGCAAGGCCACCCTGGGCCGAGCCAACGCCATCATGGCCGGCCAGGTCAAGGCCTTCAAGACCAGCGAGCTCAAGGCCATGGCGCAGTACATCGGCTCCCTCCCGGGCGATCTCAAGACCGTTCCGCAGTCGAAGTTCCGCTGATTTCAGCGGCTGAGGGGCGCCAGTTCCGCAGCGTCAGGGCGTTGGTGATGACGCTGACGCTGGACAGGGCCATGGCCGCACCGGCCACCATGGGGCTGAGCAGCCCCAGTGCCGCCAGCGGGATGCCCACCACGTTGTAGGCGAACGCCCACGAAAGGTTGTGGCGCAGCTTGCGCCGGATGGCCCAGGAAAGCTCCCACGCGTCCACCACGGCGGCCGGGTCGCCTCGCAGCAGGGTCAGGCCTGCGGTCTCGACGGCGACATCGGTGCCGGCACCCTCTGCGGCCATGGCCAGGCCCACATCCGCGGCGGCCAGTGCCGGGGCGTCGTTGATTCCATCGCCCACCATGGCCACGCCCTCGCCCACAGGCAGGCCGCCTTTCAATTCGCCCACCACCCGGGCCTTGTCGCCCGGCAGCACTTCTGCGCGCACCTCGTCGATGCCCAGTGTGCGTGCCATCGACTCCGCAGCACCCTGGTTGTCCCCGCTGACCATGACCACCCGCAGCCCCCGGGCCCGCAGGCGGGAGATGGCCTGCGCCGCGCCGAGCTTGGCCTGGTCGCCAAAGGTCAGCAGTCCCAGCACCTGGGCCTGGTCGTGGCCTGTGTCGGCGCCTCCGGGCGCGAACAGCCAGGACACGGTCTGGCCCGAGGCGGCGGCTTGCGCCGCCTGTGGCTGCAGCGGTCCTGGCGCCAGGCCGCTTTCACTCAGCCAGCGTGTGCTGCCCAGCCGCAACAGGCGGCCTTGCACCCAGGCCTCGACGCCGCGGCCGGCCACCACCTGAAGACCGCTGACGCCTGGAGGGGGTTCGACGTCTTGGCCTGGCGCGTCCTGCACGTCCTGGCCGACTGTCGGCGCTTGTGTTGTGGCCTGCACGGACGCATGGGCGGCTGCAGCCTCCAGCACCGCCCGTGCCAGGGGATGGTCGTTGCCGGCCTGCAGGGCGGCGGCCCAGCGCAGCAGCCGGGCGTCGTCTCCGGCCAGGCCCGACACCGAGGCGCAGGCGGTCAGCCGCGGTCGGCCTTGGGTCAGGGTGCCGGTCTTGTCAAAGGCGATGACGCGCACCGTGCGCAGCGTCTCCAGCGCCTGGGCATCGCGCACCAGGATGCCGTGGCGAGCAGCCATGCCCGTGCCCACCATCAGCGTGGCCGGCGTGGCCAGGCCCAGCGCGCAGGGGCAGGCGATCACCAGCACCGACACGGCGTTCAGGATGGCAGCCACGGCATCGCCGCGCAGCAGCCACCAGGCCAGGCCCGTGACCAACGCGATCACGATCACCGCGGGCACGAACACCGCACTGACCTTGTCCACCAGTTGCTGGATGGGGGCCTTGTGGGCCTGTGCCGATTCGACCAGGCGCACGATGCGGGCCAGTTGCGTCTCGGCCCCGACGGCGGTGGTGCGCACCACGACCAGGCCCTCGAGGTTGAGCGCGCCGCCCGTGACCTGTTGCCCGACCTCGCGCGCCACGGGCAGGCTCTCGCCCGTGAGCAGCGATTCGTCCAGGTGCGTGCGGCCTTCGATGATCTGGCCATCGGTGGGCAGCCGTTCACCGGGGCGCACCACCACCTCGGAGCCCACGCGCAGTGCGGACAGCGGCACCTCGATCTCCACCCCATCGCGGCGGATCCGTGCGGTTTCGGGCCGCAGGCGCCGCAGGGCCTCCAGCGCGGCCAGCGTCTGGCGCTTGGCGCGGGCCTCCATCCATTTGCCCAGCATCACCAGTGTGATGACCATGGCGGCGCTCTCGAAGTACAGGTGCGGCACGTGCGCCGCCGGCGCCTGCCACCACAGCGCCAGGCTCAGGCCGAAGGCGGCAGTGGTGCCGATGGCCACCAGCAGGTCCATGTTGCCGGCCCGGGCCCTCAGGGCCGCCCAGCCAGCGCGGTAGAAGCGCGCGCCCAGCCAGAACTGCACCGGTGCCGCCAGCAGGGCCTGCACCCAGGCCGGCCACATCCAGTGCTGGCCCAGCAGGTCGCCCACCATGGGCACCATGAGGGGCAGAGACAGGCCCGCTGCCAGAGCCACTTTCCAGCCTTCGTCGTGGACGCGCCGGACGGGCGCCTTGAGCACGTCCGCGTCGGGCTCCACCAGGCTGGCCTCGTAGCCGGCGCGCCGGACGGCCGTCAGCAGCAGCTGCGGATCGGTAGCGGGTTCGGCCCGGACCTGCGCCTGCTCGGTGGCGAGGTTGACGCTGGCCTCCTGTACACCTGGCACCCGACCCAGTGCCTTCTCCACGCGTGACACGCACGAGGCGCAGGTCATGCCATCGATATTCAGGGTATGGTCAGCCACGCATGTACTCTAAGCCGGCATGCGGGGGTTCACACCCTCTGAGCCTTGACAAGGAACAAGCCATGACCATCGAGTTCGTTCTGCCGGACATGACCTGCGGACATTGCGTCAGGACCGTGACCGCCACCGTCCAGCAACTGGACCCCACAGCGCAGCTGCAGATCGACCTGCCGACACACAAGGTGGTGATCGAATCGACGCAAACCGCCCAGGCGCTGGCCGCTGCTCTGGCGCAAGAGGGCTATCCCCCGGCTTGAACGGCCCACACCACCGTTGCGCTGATGGCACCGGTGCGACGCCTTCTGCCGCACCTGGGCAGGCGGTTCACGGCCGCGCGGTAGCGCGGCGTCGTACGGCCTCGATGTACGCGGGGCCGTCGGGGGGCAGACCGCTGCGCTGCGAGGCCCAGATCATCTCGCCCAGGCATTCCATCACCTGGTGGTGTGCCTCGTGCAGCGACCCCAGGCGGTTGGCCAGGAGTTGCACCGCCTGGCGGATGCCGCTGGGCTGGTCGATCGACACCTGCTCGGCGATGCTCAGGTGCATGCTCAGGTGCAGAAAGGGGTTGGTGCGTCCGTCCTCGACCGTGTAGACCGCGGCCAGAGCGGCGTCCAGATCGGCCAGATCGCCCGCGTACTCTGGGTGATCGGCGACCCAGGGTGCGGCCTGTGACTCCATCGCGTCCAGCGGCAGACCGGCGCCATGCTTGCGCCACACCTCGCAAAAGAAGCGTCTGACGTCGTGCTGAGAGGGCTGGAACACGCCAGAATTGTCTACGCCTTGTGCAGCGTGCTGCAAGGCGGTGGTTCGAATCGAGGAATGACCTGTTGACCGACGCCTGGTGGGGCCAGCTGCCCCTGCTGAACGACCCATGGTTCTATGCCGTGGCGGTGCCCGCGGTGCTTCTGGTGGGCTTGAGCAAGAGCGGCTTTGCCAGCGGCTTCGGCTCCCTGGCCACGCCGATGATGGCCCTGGTCATTCCCGTGCCCCAGGCCGCGGCCATCATGCTGCCGCTGTTGATGGTGATGGACGCTGCCACGTTGCAGCAACTGTGGAGACACCGTGATCGCGCCCTGGTGCGGCGTGTGGTGCCCTGGGGCATTGCCGGCACGGTGGTGGGCTGGGCGCTGTTCGGCGTGCTGTCGGGCCCTGCCGTGGCGGGCTTGACTGGCGCGCTCACGTTGGCCTTCCTGGCGCAGCGCTTGCTTTTCCCCCCGCGGCAGGACGCCCCGCCGGCGCCGCCCTGGGTGGGTTCGGCCTGCGCCACGGTGTCGGGCTTCACCAGCTTCGTGGCGCATGCGGGTGGCCCGCCCTTGGCTGCCTACCTGCTGCCGCAGAAGCTGCCCCCGCTGGCCTACAGCGGCACCATGGCGGTGTTCTTCGGCGCGGTCAATGTGGCCAAGTGGGTGCCGTTCTCGGCGCTGGGCCTGATCGACCTGCGCAACATGGCCACCGCCCTGGTGCTGTTGCCGCTGGCGCCCGCCGGCGTGTGGCTGGGCGTGTGGATGACGCGCCATGTCAGCAACGCCTGGTTCTACCGCCTGGCGTACACCGGCATGCTGCTGACCGGGCTCAAGCTGCTCTGGGACGGCCTGCGCTGAGACCTTCCTCGGGCAGCGGCCCGGCGGATTTCTTGAGGGGTTTCACGGACCGACTTCCAGCCCCTGGCCGCTTAACATCGGCCTGCGCCGTGCGCATGGATCCGCTGGGAGGCCCCGATGAAGGTGCTGCTGATCGATGACCATCCGCTGATACTGACCGCCTTGCAGGCGGTGGTCAGCGGCCTGGGCGAGGACATTGCCGTGACGGGCGCGCAAAGCGCCGCACAGGCGTGGTCTTGCCTGAAAGACACACCCGACTTCGATCTGGCCCTGCTGGATCTGGTGCTCGGTGACGCCGACGGTTTCGAGGTGTTGGTGCAGATGCGCCAGGAGCACCCCCAGGTGCCGGTGGTCATCCTCTCCGCTTCCGAGAACGCAGGAGACGTGGTGCGCGCCCTGGACCTCGGGGCCATGGGATTCGTGCCCAAGCGCGCTTCCACCCAGGCGCTGGTGGACGCCTTGCGCATCGTCATGTCGGGCGGATTGTTCGTGCCCCAGCACCTGTTCGGGCCCAACCGCGGGCGGGTGGCTGAGGCCGCGGGTCCGCACGATCTGGCCGGCACGGCGGCGAAGTCGCTCGAGCACTTGGGGCTCACGCCGCGCCAGCACGACGTGCTGTCGGGTCTTCTCAAGGGATTGCCCAACAAGCTCATCGCCCGGGAACTGAGCCTGTCAGTGGACACGGTCAAGGACCATGTGGCCTCCGTCCTGCGGGCGCTGAACGTGACCAGTCGCACGCAGGCGGTGCTGGCGGTCAGCCGCGTGGCCCAGGGGCAACCCGGGGCGGTGTCGTGGCGGCGCGGCCGCCATGGGTGACGGCGACAACAGCCTCCTGCCCGGCGTGGCGCAGGACGACTGGCGGCTGCAGCATCACGCCTTGCGCCAGCCACTCAACGCGCTGGGCCTGTTCTGTGCGGCGTTGAAGATGCAGCCCTTGAACGCCGCCCAGCAGCCCTTGGTGGCAGGCATCGCCGAAGCAGCGCAGGACATTGAGCGCCTGGTCGATGCGCACTTTGCGGCCCTGGCCGCGCTGCCCGCAGGGCTTGCACAGCCTGCGCTCCCCGGGCCTCGGGCCTTGCCTGGGGCGCAGGACGAGGCCGAGGCCGCTGCGCACCCTTCCCGTTCGGCCCCACAGGGGGAACGCGCGCCGAGCCGGCCTGTGCCTGCGCTTGTGGATGCAACTGCCGATGTGTTCAAGGCGCCGGCCTGCAGCATCCTCGTGGTGGACGACGACCACGCGGCGCGTACGGGCCTCGTGATGCTGTTGGAGGCCTGGGGTGCCAGCGTCCAGGCCTTCGCGGACATCGATTCCCTGGCGCAATGGCTGAACGGCCCGCAGGCGACTCGGCCTGACCTCCTGATGCTGGACTACCACCTGCCCAGACCGGGGGACGGCCTGGTCGCGCTGCGCCTGGTGCGCCAGACCTGGCCGACGCAACCCGTGCGTACCTTGCTGATCACGGGGGACCGGCGCGCCGCCATGGCCAATGCCCTGAGCGATGGTTCGCTGGAGTGCCTGGTCAAGCCGGTCCTGCCCGAGCCCTTGCTGGCCACCATCCGCCAGCAGGTGGGCGCTCAGTTCGGGGTGTAGGACAAGCGCACGTAGATCGGTGCGAAGGCCTCGGCCTGCGTCACTTCCAGCAGGCGTTCGCGGCACAGTTCCAGCATCGCGATGAAGGTCACCACCACCACCGCCTGCCCGCGCGTGGTGTCGAACAGCTCATGGAACTCCACGAAGCGCCGGCCTTGCAGACGCTTGAGCACCTGGCTCATGTACTCGCGCACCGAGAGCTGCTCACGTGTGATGCGGTGGTGCTGGTTGAGCTTGGCGCGCTGCAGGATGTCGGCCCAGGCGGCGCGCAGGTCGCCGGGGTCCACGTCCGGCAGCCTCGGCGCCAGACTCTGCTCGACCAGCACCTGAACGCGCAGGAAATCGCGGCCCAGCACCGGCAGGCTGTCCAGTTGCGCAGCGGCCAGCTTGATGCGTTCGTACTCCAGCAGGCGGCGCACCAGCTCGGCACGCGGGTCCTCGGGTTCCTTGCCGTCCTCGCTCTTTCTGGGCGGCAGCAGCATGCGCGACTTGATCTCGATCAGCATCGCCGCCATCAGCAGGTACTCCGACGCCAGCTCGAGGTTGTGCTTGCGGATCTGCTCGACGTAGTTCAGGTACTGCCGCGTGACATCGGCCAGCGGAATGTCCAGGATATTGAAGTTCTGCTTGCGGATCAGGTACAGCAGCAGGTCCAGCGGGCCCTCAAAGGCTTCAAGGAAGACTTCCAGCGCATCGGGCGGGATGTACAGATCCTGCGGCAGTTGGAACAGGGGTTCGCCGTACAGACGGGCCAGGGCGACCTGGTCCACCACGTCGGGGGTGGCGGGCAAGGGCGCAACGGCCAAGCCCGCCAGGCCTTCTGGCGTCGCTTCCGGGTTCATGGCCAGGCGCGGGGGTAGCCCGTCAGGACTTGGTCTGGTAGACGTAGGGCTGCTGAGGCACGCGGGCTTCTTGCCAATCGCCCTGTGCTTGGCGGTCCACGGGCCGGTCCCACAGCAGAGCGCGGCCGCTGCGCTGCTCTTCTTCCAGCGTGGGGCGTTGCGCCTTCAGTTGTTCAATGAACTGGGTCACGTCGGATCGGTAGGGCTTCCAGAACAGCGGCATGGCAGGTGGGCAGGTTCGGTTCAAGGCAAGGAGGCAGTTTACGCGTCAGGGCCTTGGGAAAGCTGACGGGCTGGCGCCTGGTCAGCCGAGCCCGGCACCTGCGCCAGCGCCGACCAGTCGGCCACGATGCGCTCAGACCCCAGGGTGGCCTCGAAGCCCGAGCGGCGGATCAGCGACAGCGGCTGCTCGTTGACGTCCACCAGGGTCAGCGTGATGCCCTGGAGCTGCAGGCTGCGATGCAGTTGCTTGAGGGCTTCCAGACCCGAGGTGTCCATCGAGATCAGGCGGTGCATGTCCAGCACCACATGCCGTGTATCGGTGAGCATGCGCTCGGGCAGGTCTTCCACCTGGGCCACGGCCCCGAAGAACAGCGCGCCGTAGAGGTTGAAGACCTGCGTCTGCGGCTCCAGCCCTGCGGGCAGGCTCTCCCCCCTGCGCGCTTCCACCCGGAACAAAGTGCCCATGCGCCAGATGAAGAACACGCAGGCCAGCACCAGCCCCACCTCCACGGCCACGGTGAGGTCGAACACCACCGTGAGGATGAAGGTGCCGAACAGCACGGTGCGGTAAGGCAGGTTGAAGCGCCGGGCGTGCGCGAACTCGCGCCATTCGCCCATGTTCCAGGCCACGAACAGCAGAATGCCCGCAAGCGCGGCCAGGGGCACGTGCAGGGCCAGTGGTGCGGCCACCAGCACCACGCCCAGCAGTGTGACGGCATGCACCATGCCGGCCACGGGGCTGGTGGCGCCTGCCCGCACGTTCGTCACGGTGCGGGCGATGGTGCCGGTGGCGGGCATGCCGCCGAACAGCGGGCTCACCACATTGGCCACGCCCTGCGCCATCAACTCCTGGTTCGGGTCGTGGCGAGGGTGCTCCGTCAT
>JBILSM010000154.1:0-6156 GCA_044372085.1 Rubrivivax sp. | reverse complement strand
CGCAACAGCTTCGGCGACGACCGCGTCTTCATCGAGAAGTTCGTCGAGCAGCCGCGCCACATCGAGATCCAGGTGTTGGGCGATGCACACGGCAACGTCGTCTACCTGCACGAGCGCGAATGCTCGATCCAGCGCCGGCACCAGAAGGTGATCGAAGAGGCGCCCAGCCCCTTCATCAGCGACGACACGCGCCGCGCCATGGGCGAGCAGGCCGTGGCGCTGGCCAAGGCCGTGAAGTACCAGAGCGCCGGCACGGTGGAGTTCGTCGTCGGCAAGAACCAGGACTTCTATTTCCTGGAGATGAACACGCGGCTGCAGGTGGAGCACCCGGTAACCGAGTGCATCACTGGGGTCGATCTGGTGGAGCAGATGATCCGCGTGGCTGCCGGCGAGCCGCTGCCCTTCACCCAGGACCAGATCCCCCGCCAGGGTTGGGCCATGGAGTGCCGCATCAACGCCGAAGACCCGTTCCGTAACTTCCTGCCCTCCACCGGGCGCCTGGTGCGCTACCAGCCCCCGGCGGCTGAGCTGGAGCAGGGCACGGTCACGCTGTCCGGGCCCGCCTACGACAACGGCCACTTTGGCGGCGTGCGCGTAGACACGGGGGTCTACGAAGGTGGCGAGATCCCCATGTTCTACGACTCGATGATCGCCAAGCTCATCGTGCACGGGCGTGACCGCCATGAGGCCATTGCCAAGATGCGCGAGGCTCTCAACGGCTTCGTCATCCGCGGCGTGTCCAGCAACATCCCCTTCCAGGCTGCGCTGCTGGCGCACTCGAAGTTCGTTTCGGGCGACTTCAACACCGGCTTCATCGCCGAGCACTACGCCGGCGGCTTCCGCGCCGAGGACGTGCCGCACGATGACCCGCAGTTCCTGGTCGCTCTGGCGGCGGCCGCCTACCGCCGCTACCGCGAGCGCGCCGCCGGCATCACCGGGCAACTGGACGGTCACGGTGTGCGCATTGGCGAGGACTTCGTCGTCGTGGTCAAGGGCGCGGCCGGCGCCCACCGCCAGGTGCCGGTCCGGCTCGAAGCCGCCGGTCAGATCACCGTGCAGGTGGGTGACAAGCGCTATGTCGTGGCGCAGGACTGGACCTTCGGCGGCATCCGCGCCAGCGGCTCCTGCAACGGCCGGCCCTTCACCGCGCAAATCGAGCGCGAGGGCCTGTGGACCCGCGTGTCCCACAACGGTCTGCGCATCGAGGCCATGGTGTTGAACGCCCGCGCCGCCGAGCTGCAGCGCCTCATGCCCTACAAGGCCCCGGCCGACATGAGCAAGTTCCTGCTCTCGCCCATGCCCGGCCTGCTGGTGGACATCGCCGTCAAGCCCGGCCAGGCCGTGCAGGCCGGCGAACGCCTGGCCGTCATCGAGGCCATGAAGATGGAGAACATCCTCACCGCCGCGCTGGACGGCACTGTGGGCGAACTCCTGGCTGCCAAGGGCGAGAGCCTGGCCGTGGACCAGCCCATCCTGAAGTTCGCCTGACCGCCCCGGAGCCCCTCATGAGCACCCCCAAACCCTTTCGCATCCTGGGCATCCAGCAGATCGCCATCGGCGGGCCTGACAAGCAGCGCCTGAAGTCCCTGTGGGTGGACATGCTGGGCCTGACGGTCAAGAGCACCTTCGTGAGCGAGCGCGAGAACGTCGACGAAGACATCTGCGCCCTGGGGCAGGGCCCCACCGCCGTGGAGGTGGACCTGATGCAGCCGCTGGACCCGGAGAAGAAGCCGGCCGTGCACACCACGCCGCTCAACCACGTGGGCCTGTGGGTGGACGACCTGCCCAAGGCGGTGGAGTGGATGAGCGCCCACGGCGTGCGCTTTGCGCCCGGTGGTATCCGCCAGGGCGCTGCCGGCCACGACATCTGCTTCATCCACCCCAAGGGCAACGACGAGTTCCCGGTGGGCGGCGAGGGCGTGCTGATCGAGCTGGTGCAGGCGCCGGCGGATGTGGTGGCGGCGCTGCGGTGACCGCCAGCTTTATGCCGCGGTGCATGGATCCCAAAAAGGACGCCGGAACCGCAAGACGCTGTTCGGATTCCTTCACCACCGGCCTTGGGCGGCGGAGCATCTTGTGAGCATTCCGGTATCGGCTGCGCGCGCAGCCTTCTGGCTGGCCGCCCTGGCCGTGCTGGTGCTCATGCTCCTGCCTGCGGAGCACGTGCAGCGCCTGCCCTTGAACTTCTGGGACAAAGCCCAGCATGCACTGGCCTTTGGCGTGCTCACGCTCTTGGGCCTGCTCGCGTGGCCGCAGCGGCAGCATCGCCTGCGCCTGCTGGTGGGCCTGGTGATCTACGGCGGCGCCATCGAATGGGCCCAGCACCTCACAGGCTGGCGCCATGGCGATTGGGTGGATTGGGTGGCGGATTCGGTGGGTGTGGTCCTGGTGGCTGCGCTGGCCCTGGCCAGGCGCGGTTGATCCTGATCGAGGCTTGGTCCTGGGGCCATGTCGAATCCGCGACAATTGCCAGCTTTGCCCTTGCCGCGTCAGCGCCACCATGCCCGCCCGCACCCTCTACGACAAGCTCTGGGACGAACACGTCGTCCACACCGAAGAAGACGGCACCTCGGTGCTGTACATCGATCGCCACCTCGTGCATGAGGTCACCAGCCCGCAGGCCTTTGAAGGCTTGCGCATCGCCGGACGCAAGGTCTGGCGGGTGAGTTCGGTGGTGGCCACGGCCGACCACAACACGCCCACCACGGGCTGGGCTGACGGTTACGACGGCATCCGCGACCCCATCTCCAAGCTGCAGGTGCAGACGCTGGACGCCAACATCAAGGCATACGGCGCGGCGGCGTACTTTCCGTTCCTGGACAAGCGCCAGGGCATCGTGCACGTCATCGGGCCGGAGCAGGGCGCCACGCTGCCGGGCATGACGGTGGTGTGCGGTGACTCCCACACCTCCACCCACGGCGCCTTCGGCGCGCTGGCGCACGGCATCGGCACCAGCGAAGTGGAGCATGTGCTGGCCACGCAAACGCTACTGGCCAAGAAAGCGAAGAACATGCTTGTGAAGGTGGAAGGCACGCTGCAGCGCGGCTGCACCGCCAAGGACATCGTGCTGGCCATCATCGGGCGCATTGGCACGGCCGGCGGCACGGGCTACACCATCGAGTTCGGCGGCTCGGCCATCCGTTCGCTCAGCATCGAAGGCCGCATGACGGTGTGCAACATGGCCATCGAGGCGGGCGCCCGCGCCGGCCTGGTGGCCGTGGATGACAAGACCATCGACTACGTCAAGGGCCGGCCCTTCGCCCCGGGCACGGACGCTGCCACCGGCCGCTTTGCAGGCGGCCCGGAATGGGACAGCGCCGTGGCCCACTGGCGCTCCCTGCACTCGGATGCCGATGCCGTGTTCGACGCCGTGGTGGAACTGGACGCCACCCAGATCCGCCCCCAGGTCACCTGGGGCACCAGCCCCGAGATGGTGCTGTCCATCGAAGACCGTGTGCCCGACCCCGACAAGGAGAAGGACGCCGTCAAGCGCGGTGCCATCGAGCGCGCGCTCACGTACATGGGCCTCACGCCCAACAAGCCGATCGCCGACATCGTGATCGACAAGGTGTTCATTGGCTCCTGCACCAACAGCCGCATTGAAGACCTGCGCGAAGCCGCCGCCGTGGTGCGCAGGGCGGGCGGGCGCGTGGCCTCCAACGTCAAGGTGGCGATGGTGGTGCCGGGCTCGGGCCTGGTGAAGACGCAGGCCGAGGCCGAGGGGCTGCACGAGGTGTTCCGCGGTGCGGGCTTCGAGTGGCGCGAGCCCGGCTGCAGCATGTGCCTGGCCATGAACGCTGACCGCCTGGAGCTCGGCGAACGCTGCGCTTCCACCAGCAACCGCAACTTCGAAGGCCGGCAGGGCGCCGGTGGGCGCACCCACCTTGTCAGCCCGGCGATGGCTGCGGCCGCCGCCCTGGCGGGCCATTTCGTCGACGTGCGCCGCATCGCCTGAGGACCGAGCACCATGCAAGCCTTCACCCTCCACAAGGGGCTCGTCGCCCCCATGGACCGCGAGAACGTCGACACCGACGCCATCATCCCCAAGCAGTTCCTGAAGTCCATCGCCCGCACGGGCTTCGGCCCCAACCTGTTTGACGAGTGGCGCTACCTGGACAAGGGCGAGCCCGGGCAAGACCCGGCCGCGCGCAAGCCCAACCCGGACTTCGTACTCAACCAGCCGCGCTACCAGGGCGCCTCGGTGTTGATTGCGCGGCGCAACTTCGGTTGCGGCTCAAGTCGCGAGCACGCCCCCTGGGCGCTGGACCAGTACGGCTTTCGGGCCATCCTGGCGCCGAGCTTTGCCGACATCTTCTTCTCCAACTGCTTCAAGAACGGGCTGTTGCCCATCGTGCTGCCGGAAGAGCAGATCGCCCGCCTCTTCGATGAGGTCAAGGGCTTCGTGGGTTACAGCCTCACCATCGACCTGCCGCGGCAGCTGGTCCTCAAACCCGACGGCAGTGAACTGCCCTTCGAGGTGCAGCCTTTTCGCAAGTACTGTCTGGTCAACGGCTTTGACGACATCGGTCTCACGCTGCGACATGCCGACAAGATCAAGGCCTTCGAGGCCGAACGCCTGACCCGCATGCCCTGGCTGGCCCAGACCCGAGGAGCTTGAAGACATGAAGATCGCCATCCTGCCCGGAGACGGCATCGGCACCGAGATCATGGCCGAGGCCGTGAAGGTGCTCGGCGCGCTGGATCTGACCTTCGAGACCGAAACCGCCCTGGTGGGCGGCGTGGCCTATGACGCCCACGGCCACCCGCTGCCCGAGTCCACGCTCAACCTGGCCAAGGCGGCCGACGCCGTGCTGTTCGGCGCCGTGGGCGACTGGAAGTACGACAAGCTCGAGCGTCAGTACCGTCCCGAGCAGGCCATCCTGGGCCTGCGCAAGCACCTGGGGCTGTTTGCCAACTTTCGCCCGGCCATCTGTTACGAGCAGCTGACCCATGCCTCCAGCCTCAAGCCCGAGCTGGTGGCGGGCCTGGACATCCTCATCATCCGCGAGCTCACCGGCGACATCTACTTCGGCCAGCCGCGCGGCCGCCGCACCGCGTTGGACGGGCACTTCCCCGGCGCGGAGGAGGCCTTCGACACCATGCGCTACTCCCGCCCGGAGATCGAGCGCATCGCCCACGTCGCCTTCCAGGCCGCGCGCAAGCGCTCCGGTGGGAAGGGTGGCAAGGTCACCAGCGTGGACAAGGCCAACGTGCTGGAGACCTTCCAGTTCTGGAAGGACGTGGTCACCGAGGTCCACAAGGACTACCCGGACGTCACGCTCGAGCATATGTACGTGGACAACGCTGCGATGCAGCTCGTCAAGGCGCCCAAGCAGTTGGACGTGGTGGTCACGGGCAACATGTTCGGCGACATCCTGTCGGACGAGGCGGCCATGCTCACGGGCTCCATCGGCATGCTGCCCTCGGCCTCGCTGGACAAGCACAACAAGGGCTTGTACGAGCCCAGCCACGGCAGCGCGCCGGACATCGCCGGTAAGGGTGTTGCAAACCCGCTGGCTACAATCTTGTCTGCTGCCATGATGCTTCGCTACTCGCTCAACCAACCCGAAGCGGCCGACCGTATCGAGTCTGCCGTCAAGGCCGTGCTCTCGGCCGGCCTGCGCACGGGTGACATCTGGAGCGAAGGCACGCAGCGCGTGGGCACGCGCGAGATGGGTGACGCCGTCGTTGCCGCGCTCACCGGCAAAACCATCACCACTACCACCAAGAGCTAGCGGCTCTCGGATCGTCTCGCCCCCTCTCCTGGACCCCGGCGACACGAGCCGGGGGCACACCGGGGTCCAGACACACTGGAAAGGCGAACTGAAATGAGACTCGTAGGATTGGTTGGCTGGCGCGGCATGGTGGGCTCCGTGCTCATGGACCGCATGCAGGCCGAGGGTGATTTCGGGCTGATCGAGCCGCTCTTCTTCTCCACCTCCAACGCCGGCGGCGCTGCCCCGGCCTTGGCGAAGAACGAGACAACGCTGCAAGACGCGCACGACATCGCGGCTCTGAAGCGCTGCGACATCATCATCACCGCCCAGGGCGGCGACTACACCACGGAAGTCTTCCCCAAGCTGCGCGCCGCGGGCTGGGCCGGACACTGGATCGATGCGGCCTCCACGCTGCGCATGAAGGAAGACGCCGTCATCA
>JBILSM010000058.1:0-18596 GCA_044372085.1 Rubrivivax sp. | reverse complement strand
GACCCTGGTGCTCAACCGTCTGCGCAGCCGGGTGCGGGTGCAGGCCGACGGGCAGATGAAGACGGGGCGTGATGTGGTCATCGGCGCACTGCTGGGGGCCGACGAGTTCGGCTTCGCCACCGCGCCGCTGGTGGTGGAGGGGTGCATCATGATGCGCAAGTGCCACCTCAACACCTGCCCGGTGGGCGTGGCCACGCAAGACCCCGTGCTGCGCAAGAAGTTCACAGGCAAGCCTGAGCACGTGGTGAACTATTTCTTCTTCGTGGCCGAAGAGGCGCGCAGCATCATGGCGCAACTGGGCATCCGCCGGTTTGACGACCTGATCGGCCGCGCCGACCTGCTGGACACCAAGAAGGGCATCGCCCACTGGAAGGCGCGCGGCCTGGACTTCAGCCGCATCTTCCACCAGCCCGCGGTGCCTGCCGAGGTGCCGCGCCACCAGACCCAGGAGCAGGACCACGGCCTGTCCAAGGCGCTGGACCTGAAGCTCATCGAGCGCTGCCGCCCCGCCATCGAGCGCGGTGAGAAGGTGCACTTCATGGAGGAGGCGCGCAACGTCAACCGCTCCGTGGGGGCCATGCTCTCCGGCGAACTGGTGCGCCACCGCCCCGAGGGCCTGCCCGACCACACCATCTTCATGCAGATGGAAGGCACAGGCGGCCAGAGCTTCGGCGCGTTCCTGGCCAACGGCATCACGCTGTACCTGATCGGCGACGCCAACGACTACACCGGCAAGGGCCTGTCGGGCGGGCGCATCGTCGTGCGGCCCAGCATCGAGTTCCGTGGCGACGCCACGCGCAACACCATCATCGGCAACACGGCGCTGTATGGCGCCACGCGCGGCGAGGCCTTCTTCCGCGGCGTGGCGGGTGAGCGCTTTGCGGTGCGCCTGTCGGGTGCCACGGCGGTGGTGGAGGGCACGGGCGACCACGGCTGCGAGTACATGACCGGCGGCACGGTGGCCGTGCTCGGCCAGACCGGGCGCAACTTCGCCGCCGGCATGAGCGGCGGCGTGGCCTATGTGTATGACGAGGACGGCAGCTTTGCCGCGCGCTGCAACACCAGCATGGTGGCCCTGGACAAGGTGCTGCCGGAGACCGAACAGGCCGCCAGCGGCACCGCGGCGGCCTGGCACCGAGGCCTGTCGGACGAGGCGCAACTCAGGAAGTTGGTGGAAGACCACCACAAGTGGACCGGCTCGCTGCGCGCACGCGACATCCTGGACCACTGGACCACCGCCCGCGCCAAGTTCGTCAAGGTCTTCCCGCACGAATACAAGCGTGCCCTCAGCCAGACGGCAGCCAAGGCGCAGGCCGCCGCCGCTGCGCCTGCCGCCACCGTGGCCGCCTGAACTGCACGAAGAAGGAATCATCATCATGGGAAAAGTCACCGGCTTCCTGGAGTACGAGCGTCTGGAAGAGGGCTACGAGCCCGTGCCCAAGCGTCTGAAGAACTGGAAAGAGTTCGTCATTGGTTTGAACGAGGAGCAATCCAAGGTGCAAGGGGCGCGCTGCATGGACTGCGGCACCCCTTTCTGCAACAGCGGCTGCCCGGTCAACAACGTCATCCCGGACTTCAACGACCTGGTGTTCCGCGGCGATTGGCAAAGTGCCATCGAGGTGCTGCACTCCACCAACAACTTCCCGGAGTTCACCGGCCGCGTCTGCCCCGCCCCTTGCGAGGCCGCCTGCACGCTGAACGTCAATGACGACGCCGTGGGCATCAAGTCCATCGAGCACGCCATCATTGACCGCGCCTGGGCCGAGGGCTGGGTGCAGCCCCAGCCACCGAAGGTCAAGACCGGCAAGACCGTGGCCGTGGTGGGCAGCGGCCCGGCCGGGCTGGCCGCCGCCCAGCAACTGGCGCGGGCTGGGCACGAGGTGACGATGTTCGAGAAGAACAGCCGCATCGGCGGCCTGCTGCGCTACGGCATCCCCGACTTCAAGATGGAGAAGTCCCACATCGACCGGCGTATCGAGCAGATGCAGGCCGAGGGCGTGACCTTCCGCACGGGGGTTCTGGTGGGTGCGATGCCCACCGAGGGTCCGGCGGCCAAGGTGGCGAACGACGCCCAGACCGTGGTCTCGGCCGAGGAACTGAAGGCGCAGTTCGATGCCGTGCTGCTGACCGGCGGCTCCGAGACCTCGCGCGACCTTCCCGTGCCCGGCCGCGAGCTGGACGGTGTGCACTTCGCCATGGAGTTCCTGCCGCAGCAGAACAAGGTGGTGGCCGGCGACAAGCTCAAGGGCCAGATCCGGGCCGACGGCAAGCATGTCATCGTGATCGGCGGTGGCGACACCGGCAGCGACTGCGTGGGCACCAGCAACCGCCATGGTGCTGCCAGCGTCACGCAGTTCGAATTGATGCCCATGCCGCCCGAGGAGGAAGACCGCCCACTGACCTGGCCCTACTGGCCCTACAAGCTGCGCACCTCCTCCAGCCACGAGGAAGGTTGCCAGCGCGAGTTCGCCATCGCGACCAAGGAGTTCGTCGGCAAGAACGGCAAGCTCACGGGTCTGAAGACTGTCCACCTGGAGTGGAAGGGCGGCAAGATGAGCGAGATCCCGGGCACCGAGAAGGAAGTCCCTGCCGACCTGGTGCTGCTGGCCATGGGCTTCACCGCCCCGGTGGGCAGCGTGCTGGAGGCCTTTGGGGTGGAGCGTGACCCCCGTGGCAATGCGCGGGCGACCACTGATTTCATTGGCGGCTACGAGACCAACGTGCCCAAGGTCTTTGCCGCCGGCGACATGCGCCGCGGCCAGAGCCTGGTGGTCTGGGCCATCCGTGAAGGGCGTCAAGCCGCCCGGGCGGTGGACGAGTTCCTGATGGGAAGCAGCCATCTGCCGCGTTGAGTCGGCGTTGAGGCCGCGTTGACGCTTCGCCGGGAAGCCACACAACAAGGTAAAGAAACCTTCCATAGCGCAACCTCGCCGGTCGCGCATGGGAAAATACCCTGAGTGATGACTCCCAGCCCACGCGTGTCCGTGGCCGCGCCGCTTGAACACCGATGCCCTGATCGAGGTCGATCGTGTCAGCTTTTCTTATGACACTGGCCGCCAGATCCTCTCCAACCTCTCATTGACCTTCCGAAGGGGTCAGGTGACGGCGTTGCTGGGCGGTTCGGGCTGCGGCAAGACCACCTTGCTGCGCCTGATCGGCGGCAGTGCCTCGCCCGATGCCGGTGAGGTGCGCTTCGACGGTCAACGGGTCGATGCGGCTGACAAGCCCCGCATGTACGCGCTGCGCCGTCGCCTGGGCATGCTGTTCCAGTTCGGGGCGCTGTTCACGGACCTGACGGTGTTCGACAACGTGGCCTTTCCGCTGCGCGAGCACAGCGATCTGCCCGAGGCGCTGATCCGCGACATCGTGCTGATGAAGCTCAACGCCGTGGGCCTGCGCGGCGCGGCGCCGCTGCGCATCTCGGAGGTGTCGGGCGGCATGGCGCGGCGCATCGCCCTGGCGCGCGCCATCGCGCTGGACCCGGAACTCATCATGTACGACGAGCCCTTCGCCGGGCTTGACCTTATCTCCATGGGCGTGGCGGCCAAGCTGATCCGCACCTTGAACGATGTGACCGGCGCCACGTCGCTGGTGGTGTCGCACGATGTGCCGGAGTGCATGGCCATCAGCGACCACATCGTGTTGATGGCCACGGGCGGGCGCATCGTCGCCCAGGGCAGCCCGCAGGAGCTGATGGATTCCACCGATCCGGAGGTGCGCCAGTTCGTGCGTGGCGAGCCCGACGGTCCCGTTAAGTTCCACTACCCGGCCACGCCCATCGGGCAGGACTTCGGCGTCGAGGCTGCGGCGCCATGACCGTCTGGCTGAACACCGTGGCCACGCTGGGCCAGCGCGCGCTCAAGGTGTTGCGCGGACTCGGCCACGCGGCCTTCTTCACGCTGGACATCCTGCTGGCCATTCCGGCGTCGCTGCGCCGCTTCTCGCTCGTGGTGCGGCAGGTCCATGCCGTGGGCAACCTGTCGCTGGTCATCATCCTGGCCTCGGGCACGGCAGTGGGTTTCGTGCTGGCCTTGCAGATGTACTACGCGCTGGTGACCTATGGCGCCACGGAATCGCTGGGGCTGATCGTCAACCTGTCGCTGGTGCGCGAGCTGGGACCGGTGGTGACGGCACTGCTGTTCGCGGGGCGGGCCGGAACCTCGCTGACGGCCGAGATCGGCCTGATGAAGGCGGGCGAGCAACTGGCGGCCATGGAGATGATGGCGGTGGACCCGAAGAGCCGCATCCTGGCGCCGCGCTTTCTGGCCGGTGTGGTCTCGATGCCCTTGCTCGCCATCCTGTTCTCGGCCGTGGGCATCCTGGGCGCCTATGTGGTGGCGGTGTTGCTCATTGGCGTGGACGCAGGCAACTTCTGGAGCATCATGCAGTCGCGCGTGGATGTCTGGCGCGATGTGGGCAACGGCGTGGTGAAGAGCTTCATCTTCGGCTTGATCTGCACGCTGGTGGCGCTCTACCAGGGGCATGAGACCGAGGCCACGCCGGAGGGTGTGGCGTACGCCACCACGCGCACGGTGGTGATCTCGTCCTTGGGGGTGCTGGCGATGGACTTCGTGCTGACCGCACTGATGTTCTCGACGCCCTGAACACGCTGCGTACCATTGCAAGGGAGCACTCCAACATGAACAAGCGCAACATCGAGATCCTGGTGGGCTTCTTCGTCCTGCTGGGCATTGCTGGATTGCTGTTCCTGGCCCTGAAGGCTGCCAATCTGGCCAGCTTCGGTGCCCGCGACGGTTACCAGGTGAGCGCCCGCTTCGACAACATTGGCGGCCTGAAGCCGCGGTCTCCGGTGCGCAGCGCCGGCGTCACGGTGGGTCGTGTCACGGCCATTGCGCTAGACGCCAAGACCTTTCAGGGCGTGGTCACCATGGAGATCGACAGCAGCGTGCGCTTTCCCAAGGACTCCTCGGCCAAGATCCTGACGGCCGGGCTGCTGGGCGACCAGTACATCGGCATCGAGCCTGGTGCGGCCGATGAGGACCTTCCAGCCGGGGCCGTCATTCGGCAGACCCAGTCGGCTGTGGTGCTGGAAAACCTGATTGGCCAGCTGGTCACGGGCAAGGCCGGCGAGGCGGCAGAACAGGCAGGGCAGAAGAAATGACGCGAGGCAGTACCCTGGCCGCCGGCCGCCCAGCGCCGGCTCTGAAGGCCTTGCTGGCGGGCTTGGTGTGGATGGCGGTCGCGGTGTTTGCGCCCGCGCATGGTCAGGCTCAGACTCAGCCCGAGGCCCAGGCCCAGGCCCAGGCCCAGGCCCAGGCCCAGAGTTCTGCCAAAGGCACACCATCTCTGGCCATCAAGGCGGACCCGCTGGAGCGCTTCAACCGCGGGGTGTTCACGTTCAACGAGGCGGTCGACCGCGTCCTGCTCAAGCCCTTGGCCACGGCCTACCGGGCGGTGGTGCCCAGCCCCGTGCGCACGGGCGTGGACAACGTCTTCGGCAACGTGGGCGATGCCTGGTCCGCCGTGAACCTGCTGCTGCAGGGGAAGGTCAAGAGTGCGCTGGAAATGACGGTGCGCGTGACCACCAACACCGTGTTCGGGCTCGGAGGGCTGCTCGATCTGGCGTCGGACGCCGGTCTGGAGCGGCAGCCCGAGGACTTCGGCCAGACCCTGGGCAAGTGGGGTTTCGGCCCCGGCCCATACCTGGTGCTGCCCTTCTACGGTGCCAGCTCGCTGCGGGACGCCGCGGGTCTGCCGTTGGATCGGCAGGTCAGCTTGCCGGGGATCGTGCACGACGAGACTTACCGTTGGGGGCTGACCACGCTGGAACTGGTGCACGCCCGAGCGGGCTTGCTTTCGGCCACGAGCCTGCTGGAGCAGGTGGCCTTCGACAAGTACAGCTTCGTGCGTGACAGTTACCTGGCGCGCCGGCGCAACCTGGTCTTCGATGGGAACCCGCCCGAGGAACCCGAGGAGGAAGAGCCGCTGCCCCCGGCCCAGGCGCCACAGCCGCCTGCGCTGCAGATGCCCTCTCCTCAAGCGCCACAGTTACCACCGTCGCCGCAGGCGCCGCCCCCGTGAACCAGAATCCGGGTCCGCTCGTTGAAGACGGACCCGGCCTGCGATGCAGACCTTGTCTGAAGGATCATCATGTTGAACAAGCTCCAACCCCGTGTGCACCGCCGCGCCGCCCTGGCCCTGCTGGCCCTTGTGATGGGGATGGGTGCAGGCTTTGCGGCCCGCGCTCAAGCTCCGGTCGCACCTGATGCGCTGGTGCGCCAGATCTCCACCGAAGTCATCGACACGGTGAAGGCCGACAAGGAAATCCAGGCCGGCAATCTGGGCAGGATCATCGCCTTGGTGGATGCCAAGGTCATGCCGCATGTGAATTTCCAACGCATGACGGCCATCGCCGTGGGCCGCGCCTGGCGCACCGCCACGCCCGACCAGCAGAAGCGCCTGCTCGACGAGTTCAAGACCCTGCTGGTGCGCACCTATTCCGGCGCGCTCACCCAGGTGAAGGACCAGACCGTGCAACTGAAGCCGCTGCGCGCGGGGGCAGACGACCCCGAGGTGGTGGTGCGCACCGAGGTCCGCGGCAAGGGCGATCCCATCCAGCTCGACTATCGCCTGGAGAAGACGCCCGCCGGCTGGAAGATCTACGACGTGAACGTGCTGGGGGTCTGGCTGGCCGACACCAGTTTCAAGTCGCAGTTCGCGCCCATCGTGGCCAATTCGGGGCTTGACGGCCTGATCGGCAACCTGGCGGAGCTCAACCGCCGGGCGGCGGCGGCCCGGAACTGAGCGCTTGCCCACCCGCGTGCCATGAAGCTGCCGGCCACCCTGACGCTGCCTTCGGCGCGCCAGACCACCCTGGCGTTGACGCAGGCCCTGTCGGCCCTGCCGGCGGGGGGTACTTTCTACGTGGACGCTTCAGGTCTGGCTGACCTGGACACGTCGGCCCTGGCCGTGCTGATGCAGGCCCGCCGCGAAGCGCAGGCCCGGGGTCTGGCCTGGCAGCTGCAGAGTGCGCCGCCCAAGCTGCGGCAGTTGGCCGCGCTCTACGGCGTTGAGGCGCTGCTGTGGCCTCCCGTCGAACCGACCTGAATTGCTGCAGGCATCGGATGGGGGCGCTCAGCCCCGGTCCGTGTAGCGCCGGGTGCGCAGGTTCCGCTTGATCTCCTGCAGCATGGGTCGCAGGCTTTCGGCGGGCAGCCGCAGGGCCACACCCGTGGTGAGGATGTCCACGATCAGCAGGTGCAGCAGGCGGCTGACCATGGGGCTGTAACGGTCGAAGTCCTCGGGGTGGTCGGCGGCCAGCAACACGTGGCCGGGTTGCCGGGCCGCGTGCGCCAGGGGCGAGTTGCTGGCGGTCACCACGATCACGATGGCGCCCTTGCGGTGCGCGATGTCGGCCACGTCGATCAAGTCGCGGCTGCGGCCGGAGTTGCTGAACACCACCGCGCAGTCGCCCGGGCCCAGCATGGTGGCGCTCATCACCTGCACGTGGCCGTCGGTGCAAGCGGCGGAGTGCACGCCCAGCCGGAAGAACTTGTGCTGCGCGTCCATGGCCACGATGCCCGAGTTGCCGACGCCGTAGAACTCGATGCGCCGACCGTCGCGGCAGGCCTGTGCCAGGGCGCTGATGGCCTGCTCGATGGCATGGCTGGTGGCCGCATTGCGGTACTTCAGCAACGCGCTCACGGCGTTGTCGATGACCTTCACGACCAGGTCGCCGGGCTTGTCGTCCTCGTCCACGGCCCGGTGGACGAAGGGCACGCCCTCGTTCACGCTGCCGGCCAGCTTGAGCTTGAAGTCGGCCAGGCCGTCGTAGCCCACGCTGCGGCAAAAGCGCACCACGGTGGGCTTGCTGACGTGCGCCCGCTCGGCCAGTTCGGCCACGGGTTGCGTGGCGAAGCTGCGAGCGTCCGACAACACCAGCCGCGCCACGCGCTGCTCGGCGGGCGGCAGGGCCGGGATGGCCGCGCGGATGCGGTCCAGCATCATCGGCATCGCGCCGGCTTCTTCCGCCCGGGTGCTCATGCCGCCTCCTCTCGGGCCACCGCTATGGCCTGCCCGGCGGAGCTTGTGGCGGGGCGGCTCACTGCTCTTCGTCCCAGGTGCAGCCGTCGCGGGCCACCATCGCGCTGGCCGCCGGTGGGCCCCAACTGCCCGCGGCGTAGGGCCGGGGGCCGTTGGGGTCGTTCTCCCAGGCCTGCAGAACGGGCATCACCCAGCGCCAGGCTTGCTCCTGCTCGTCGCTGCGGACGAAAAGGTTCAGCCGACCGGCGATGGCGTCCAGCAGCAGCCGCTCATAGGCGCCCACCCGCTCGGTGGGGAAGGCCTTGTCGAAGTCCAGGTCCAGCTTCACGGGCGACAGCAGTTCGGCCGTGCCCCCATGCGACAGGCTGCCCTTGGCCGCCAGCAGGTGCAGTTCCAGCCCGTCCTCGGGTTGCAGCTTGATGACCAGCTTGTTCGCGCGGTGCGAGCCCGGGAAGATCGGGTGCGGCACGGCGCGGAAGTTCACCACGATCTGCGCATCACGCCCGGGCAGGCGCTTGCCGGTGCGCAGATAGAACGGCACGCCGGCCCAGCGCCAGTTCTGCACCTCGGTGCGAAGCGCCACGAAGGTCTCGCAGGTGCTGCCCGGCGGCACCTTGACTTCCTCCAGGTAGCCCTTGACGGGGTCGCCCTGCACAGTGCCGGCCTTGTACTGGCCGCGCACCACGTCACGCACAACGGTCTCGGCGGTGAAGGGCTTGAGCGAGCGCAGCACCTTCAGTTTCTCGTCACGGATGGCGTCGGCGTCGCTGCTGCTGGGGGGCTCCATGGCGATCATGGTCAGCAACTGCAGGGCATGGTTCTGGATCATGTCGCGCAGCGCGCCGGTCTTGTCGTAGTAGTCGCCGCGCGTGCCCACGCCCAGCGACTCGGCCAGCGTGATCTGGATGTTGGCGATGCTCTCGCGCCGCCACAAGGGTTCGAACAGGGCATTGCCAAAGCGCAGGGCCATCAGGTTCTGGACGGCAGGCTTGCCCAGGTAGTGGTCGATGCGGAAGGCCTGCTCCTCGCGGAACACCGAGCGCACCACGCGGTTGATCTGCAGGGCGCTGTCCAGGTCGTGGCCCAGCGGCTTTTCCAGCACCACGCGCACCTGCGGGCCGTTCAGGCCGGCGGCGCCCAGTTGCTCGCAGATCACCGGAAAGAGGTAGGGGCTGGTGGCCAGGTACAGCACCACGGTGTCGGCGCCGCGCTCGTCGATCCAGGCCTTGAGTCCTTCGTAGTGCTCGGGCCGGGAAAGGTCCATGCGCCGATAGTGCAGCAGCCGGGCGAAGCGTTCGAACTCCTCGTCACTGGGGCGCTTGGAAGACTCCACTTCGACGAAACGGTCGCGGACGAAGCGCCGGTATTCGTCATCACTGCGTTCGTCGCGCGCGACGGCCAGGATGCGGCCTCCTTCGGGCAGCTTGCCGTGCCGCAGGGCCTGGAACAGCGCGGGCATCAGCTTGCGCCAGGTCAGGTCGCCGGTGCCGCCAAAGAACACGAGATCGAAGGACATGGGCCAGGGGGCCGCGCGATCTGCAGGTTTGCAGGCCGATCGCGGGCATGTAATTTTGTTACACGCCGGATCATGCCGAGGTTTCATCCCCGGGTCAACGGGGCTCGCGCCCTCAGATCAACCGCAAATCGCGCGCCTGGGCACCGGGGAACACGGTGGCCAGCTGCGAGGGGCTCAGGCCGAACTGCCGCTGCAGCAGGCCGCCCAGCAGACTGCGCACTTCGTTGAGCACGGGGTAGTCGCGGTTCTGGAACAGGTTGTTGGGCGTGACGGCCACCTGTTCCCCCACCACCTGACCGCCGCGCACGGCGCCGCCCAGCACCCAGTACACGCTGCCGTGGCCGTGATCGGTGCCGTTGTTGCCGTTCTGCCGGAAGGTGCGGCCGAACTCGCTGACCACCACCACCGTGGTTTCGCTCCAGCGGGCGCCCATTTCCTGGGCGTAGGCGGCCAAGCCGCGGCCCAATTCCTCCAGTCGGGTGGCCAGTTGCCCGGTGGCGCCGCCCTGGCCCACATGGGTGTCCCAGCCGCCCACATCCACGAACCCCAGGCGGTGGCGGCCCTTCATGAGCCGGGCGATGCGCCGCGCCTCCAGCTCGAACCCCCGGGCGCTGATGGCGCTGCGGCTGGCCGCGTCCATCTCCGCGGCCATGTCGCGCAGCACCTCGTCGCGCACGGCAAAGCCCTGGTTCACCGCGCCCGAGAGTTCCGTGCCCTGGTACATCGCGCCAATGATGTGGCTTTGGCGCGCATCCACCGCCGGCCGGTTCACGTTGCGCAGCACGGTGTTCGCCACCTGCACCTCGCCTTGCATCGCCAGTGGCACCCGTTCGGTGAAGGCCATGGCCGACGTGCCCCTGAGCGTGCCGGCCAGCCGGTTCATGAAGCCCGAGCGGTAGTTGCGCGTTCCCTGAAGAGCCTGTCCCAGTTCGATGCTGTCTTGCGTCTCGAAGTGGCTGCGCGACGTGTCGTGCGTGCCGGCAAAGGGCACGAAGGCGATCTCGCATCGGTCCCACATCGGATGGAGGCTGTCGCGCAATGCCGGATGCAGGCCCCAGTCCGTGTCGAGGGCCAGGGCAGATGGGGCGCTGCGGTCGGGTCGTGCCACGGCGATGGTGGGCCGGGCCTCGTAGTAGAAGCTGCTGCTGATCGGAACCAGCAGGTTGGCGGCGTCATAGCCGCCCCGCAGGAACACCAGCAGGAAACACGGCTGGTTTGCACCGACCGCCCAGAGCTGCCCCCCGCCCAGGCTCAGGCCCGTGCCGCCCAGCGCTTGCAAGAGTTGTCGTCTTTTCACGGGCACTCCTCCAGGCGCGTCAGCGCCGCATCAGTTCGGGTGAGGACAGCAGGAACGCGTTCCATTCCTGCGGCGTGGCGGCTTGCGCCAGCGCAGCCCGGGTGCCCGAGCCCACCAGGTGCTGGAGCACTTGGTCGTACAGCGCGCGCGGCGCCTGCGGTGTCGTCGGTCCTGGTGGTGGCGGCGTGCCCTGGGCCGCGCCGGCGGGCGTGAACAGGCCGCCAGAGCCCGAGCCGATGGCCCGGGCCACCTCGAAGCGGGCCGTCATCTGCCCCGGGCTGGACCAAGCCGCTTCATCCAGCGGCCAGCCGTCGGGTGTCTGCCGGCCGTACGGGGGCTGGCCCAGGCGGTTCAGCCAGGCCAGGACCGTGGAGGGGTTCTGGATCACGCGGTCGTCGTGGGTCAGGCGCAGGGCGGAGACCACGAAGCGCATCGGGTCCTTGAACTGGCGGCCTGCACCCTGCGCGAACTCGCGCGAACTCAGCAGGGTCCGCAGGGTGAAGGCGATGTCGCCGTCCGAGGCGGTGAAGGCCTGCGCCACCCGATCCACCAGTGCGGCCGGCGGCGGGTCTGCCAGCCAGTACTGCACGAGCTTGCGGCTGATGTGACGCGCCGTTGCCGGGTGCCGGGCCAGGCGGTCCAGGGCCTCTTCCACCTCGGCCAGGCCGCGCTGCTGCAGGGGCTGGCCCAGAAGGCTCTTGGGGTTGAAGTCATGCCGGCCGGGGTGGAACTCGAACACGCCGCGGCGCACGTAGAAGCCTTGCAACTCGCGCCGCGCCACCGGCGTGTTGGTGCTGGTGAGATTGACGCCTGCGCCGGTCAGCACCCGCGCCAGTTCCTGCACGTCCTTCTGCGTGTACGGCCCGCCCGCGCCCAACGTGTGCAGCTCCATCAATTCCCGCGCCAGGTTCTCGTTGCTGCGGTTGACGGCGTTCTGCTCGTTGTCCAGGTAGCGCAGCATGGCCGGGTGCAAGGCGGCCGCGCCCAGCAGGTCGCGAAAGCGGCCCAGAGCGTGCGGTCGGATGGCCCGGTCTTCATAGTGGCCCACCATGGCGCGGATGTTGGCCTTGTTCTGGAACACGCTGAAGTGGTTCAGCCAGAACCAGGTCATCTGCTCATGCACCTGGCGAGGCGAGTACAGCGCCCGCAGCAGGTGGCGCGTCGCCGCTTCCCGCGCCAGCCGGTTGAGCTCCTGCTGGTAGGCCTGCTGGGCGACCCGCTTCTCCTCGTCGTTCTTCAAGGCATCGGCGGCGCGACGCTGCTGTTCCAGATCGAACATCAGTGTGGCAAAGGGCTCCTGGCTCAGTGTCAGGGCGTCGATCTGTGCCTGGGCGGCGGCGGGCAGCACGGCCGTGCCCGGTGCCAGTTCCTCGTCCAGCATCGCGCTGAAGGGTCGCCCTGCAGATCGCGCCAGCGCCGACGGTGAGGCACCCCAGGTCAGGCGATTGACGCCGTGGTAGTGCGCAAGAGGGGCCTCACGTGCGGAGGATGCGCTGGAACTCGCGACGGAGGACGGGCCAGCGGGCCTCTGGGCCGGATCGGGCACGGGCGCCGTCGCGCACGCCGACAGCAGAAGAGGCAGGAGCAGGGCGCTGGTGAGCCCCCGCCTGGAGCCGAAAGCGCGCATGACCATCATGGCTGCTGCATGCGTGGCGAGGCCGCCGCCTGTCCAGGTTCTCGCATGAGCTGGCGGGTGGCTTCATCGGCCGCGAACATGTGCTCCACACGCAAGGAGGCCAGCGTGATGTCTTGCGGGCTCCCGAAGGTCGTGAACATGCTGAAAAAGGCCAGCTCTCCCACGGGTGTGGCGAAGCGCGTGGTCAGCGTGGGAGTCGGCCGTGGGAGACTTTCGGGCGCGTCCAGTGCCCTGGCCTGGCGGGCCCCCAAGCGTTGGCGCAGAAAGGCTTCCAGGGACTGCACCCGTGGCGTCAACTCCGGCAGGGCGCAGGCCTCGTTCCTGAGCTGTCGCCACAGTGCAGGTCCGACCTCTCCCAGGTTGAGAATGCGCGCTCCGAACCCTTGCGGATGCACCAGGGCATCGAGCAGGTTGACCGGGGACTCCTCCGGGGACTCCTGCGGGGCCGACGCCATGCCGGGCGACAACCATGCCCACAAGCGCCTGGTGCCCTGGTTCTGCTGGAGCACGTTCCAGTGGGCGTCCAGCAACAGCGCGGGCAGGGGGTCGTGTGCTTGCAGCAAATGCTGCAGGGCGCCGCGAACCTGGTGCAGTTCAGGGTCTGCCAGCGTGGCGGCTCGGTAGGCGGGGGCGTAGCCCGCTTGCAACAGCGCCGCGTTGCGCAGCGCCAACGGTGCGTCAAGCGCTTCTAACCAGGCCATCAGCAAGGCCTGGCTCGGGCGCGCCCGGCCCGTCTCCACGCAGCTGAGATGGCGCTGCGAAACCCCCACGCGCAAGGCCAGATCGAGCTGGCTGATGCGCCGACCGTGGCGCACGGCCTTGAGGGTGGCGCACAAACCGTGCCGATCCAACAGGCCCGGCGCTGGCGGTGCCACCTGCGCGGTGGGCAGTGAGCTCGCGTGGGAGGCCTCTGATCGCATAGGTGGATTCCAGCACAACCCGCCTGGGTTCTGCAGTGGCTTCAGGTACCGGGTGATGACCTGGGAGGTCGTTGCCCGCCTGGCGCTGCCCCACCACACTGGCCCCCGCCGCCGTGTGTGGCGGCGATCTGACCTGCGAGGTGACGAGATGCGGAACCCCTTTCTTTTCTGGTGGCGCTGGCTGATGGCTTCGGCCGCGGGTGTGGCGGGCTTCGGCTTGAGCATGGTGCTGCTGCCCGAATGGACACAAGGCTTCTTCAACTTGCTGATCTTCGGCGCCCTGGCGGGCAACCCGACGTTTGGCGCCGAGGCTGTGGCTTACATCACTTTTGTATCGGCGGTGCTGGGTGCGGTGATGTGGGGGTGGGGGGTCCTCATGCTGCTGGTGCTGCGGGGTCCGTTCCGTCGGCGTGAACCCGAGGCGTGGTGGATGCTGGTCATCTCCCTCGTGGCCTGGTTCGTTCCCGACACGCTGTACTCGCTGGCCTCGGGCTTCTGGCCCAACGCCGTGCTCAACAGCGTCTTCGCTCTCGTCTTCACCCTTCCGCTGTGGGCCACCCGCGGCCTGTTCTTGGGCACTGCGGCGGCGCCAGGTGGCGTTGGAGCACCGTCCCCGCACCCGTGAGCGTGCCCCGGGCTTATGCGGAGGCGTTCCAACCGGCTTGGGCGCGGCGTCTGGCCACCACCGTCATCTGACCTGTGGTTCGGTGGCACGGGAGACCCGCCCCTGCAGGCGGCGCAGAGCAAGTTCCGCGCGGTGGGCATCTGCTCCGGCCCTCTGGGCTTTGGCTAGAACCCGGAACGGCTGGTGGTGGCGGGGTTGAGCAGGGCTGCACATGGCCGCCGGTGCCTCAGCGCCCCTTGACCTCTACCCACAACAGGTACAGCCCGCTGGCCACCACCACCGCTGCGCCGGCGATCACCAGGGCGTCGGGCACCTGGGCGAAGACCAGCCAGCCCAGCAGGGTCATGTAGAGGATCTGCTGGTACAGGAAGGGCCCCAGCGTGGCGGCGGTGGCGTAGCGGTGGGCCTGGGCGACGAAGTAGTGGCCCAGGCCGCCGCACAAGCCCGCCAGGCCGATGACGGCCCAGGTCAGGGCATCGGCCGGCTCCTTCCACTGCGCCAGGCCGAAGGGGGCGATCACCACCGCCGCGCCAATGGCCGACATCAGCTGCAGCGAGGCGGGGGATTCGGTGGCGGCCAGGCGGCGCGTGAGGATGTTGAAGCTGGCGTACATGAAGGCGTTGCCCACCGACAGCAGCAGCGCAGGGTGGAAGGCGCCCGTCCACGGCCGCATGATGAGCATCACGCCACACAGGCCGGCGGCGATGGCCAGCCAGCGCCGCGCGTCCAGCCGCTCGCCCAGCCACCAGGCGCTCAGCAGCGCGATCAGCAGCGGTACCGAGAACTGGATGGCGCCCGTCTCGGCCAGCTGCAGGTACTGCAGTGCCCAGAAGTTCATCGCCGTCATCACGCCGAGCATGGCCCCGCGCAGGGCCTGCAGCTTCACGTTGCGCACCTGTATCAGCTCGCGGCCGTACATGGGTGCCAGCAGCGCCGAGGTGATGAAGACGTGCGCCGTGAAGCGCATCCACACCACCTGGAACACCGGCAGGTCTTGCACCAGCCACTTGGCGCAGGCGTCCAGCACCGCGAACAGCAGGGTGGTCAGGCACACCATCGAGATGCCGATGCGCCGGTTGCGCGCGTTGTCGTCTTGGAGCATGCAGGGGCCTTCGCTCGATTCTAGGAGGCGGCTCCTGGCAAGTCGCACCGTGAAGGGCGCACCCTGCGCGCGCTGATGGGGCAGACCGCCCGCCAGGCCGCAAGGCCGTCGGACAATGCGCGTCGGGTGCTCCACATGCACGCTGCCCTATTCCTGGGGCCTTTCAGACCGCCGTACCGACTGACGCACCGCTCGCCCCTGCCCACCATGAACCAGCTCGAACAGCTCAAGCAATTCACCACCGTCGTGGCCGACACCGGCAACTTCCGGCAGCTCGCCCAGTTCACGCCACGGGACGCCACCACCAACCCCTCGCTGATCCTCAAGGCCGTGCAGCAGCCGGAGTACGCGCCGTTGCTGGCCGACACCGTGGCGGCGCACCGGTCACAGCCAGTGGAGGCCATCGTGGACGAGGTGCTGGTGCGCTTCGGCCTGGAGATCCTGAAGGTGGTGCCCGGGCGCGTGAGCACCGAGGTGGACGCCCGACTGTCCTTCGACCGCGCCGCCACCCTGGCGCGGGCGCGCCGGCTGATAACGCTGTACGAGGCGGCGGGCATCGGCCGCGAACGCGTGCTGATCAAGATCGCCTCCACCTGGGAGGGCATCCAGGCCGCGGCCGAACTCGAGCGCGAGGGCATCCGCTGCAACCTCACGCTGCTGTTCGCTTTCTGCCAGGCCGTGGCTTGCGGTGCGGCGGGCGTGCGCTTGATCTCACCTTTCGTGGGCCGCATCTACGACTGGCACAAGAAGGCCGCCGGCGCGGCCTGGGACGAGGCCGCCCGCGCCGGCGCGAACGACCCTGGCGTGCAGTCTGTCAGCCGCATCTACGCCTACTACAAGAAGCACGGCATCGCCACCGAGGTGATGGGCGCGAGCTTTCGCAACGTCGGGCAGATCACGGCCCTGGCCGGCTGCGACCTGCTGACCATCAGCCCGGAACTGCTGGCGTCTTTGCAGGCGAGCGACGCGCCGCTCACCCGGGCATTGGACCCGCAGGCCGCCCTCGCCGCGGACATCCCGGCGGTGCATTTCGACGAAGCGGGCTTCCGCTGGGCGCTCAACGAGGACGCCATGGCCACCGAGAAGCTGGCCGAGGGCATCCGCGCCTTTGCCGTGGACGCGGCCAAGCTGGACCGGATGATCGAGGGCCTGCGCGCATGAACTTTCCCCGCTGCGACCGCACCGCCGCCTGGGCCGCGTTGCAAGGTCACTTCCAGGCCCATGGCCGTGGCCTGGACCTGCGCGAGGCCTTCGCACGCGAACCGGCGCGTTTCCAGACACTGTCCTTCGAGGCGCCTGAGGTCTTTGCCGACCTGTCCAAGAACCTGCTGGATGCGGCCACGCTGCATTTCCTGCTGGATCTGGCGCGTGAGTGCGGCCTGGAGGCCCGGCGCGACGCGATGCTGACCGGCGAGAGCGTCAACCTCACCGAGGGCCGGGCAGTGCTGCACACGGCGCTGCGTGCGCCGCGCGGGGCCGCACCCTTCAGCGACGAGGTGCACGCCACGCTGGACGCCATGCTGGCCTTTGCCGACGAGGTACGCGACACAACCCAAGGTGCCATCACCGACGTCGTCAACATCGGCATCGGCGGCTCTGACCTCGGCCCGCGCATGGCCGTAGCCGCGCTGGAGCCCCTGGCCCGCAGCGGCCCGCGCCTGCACTTCGTCAGCAACGTCGACGGGCACGACATCGACGCGGTGCTGCGCGGCCTGGACGCGCGGCGCACCCTCTTCATCGTGGCCAGCAAGACCTTCACCACGCAGGAGACCATGGCCAACGCGCATGCCGCGCGCGACTGGTTCGATGCCCAGGGCGGTACCGACCGCGCCGCGCACTTCGTTGGTGTGACCACCAACCTGAAGGCCGCGGCCGCCTTCGGCATCACCCGCACCTTCGGCTTCTGGGACTGGGTGGGCGGGCGCTATTCGCTGTGGAGCGCCATCGGCCTGCCGCTGGCCATCGCCGTCGGCAGCGCGCAGTTCCATGCCTTCCTGGACGGCGCCCACGCCATGGACCGGCATTTCGCCACCGCGCCGCTGGCGCGCAACCTGCCGGTGCTGCTGGGCCTGCTGGACCTCTGGTACCGCAACTTCCACGGCTTTGCCAGCCGCAGCGTGGCGCCCTACCACCAGGGCCTGCACCGCCTGCCGGCCTACCTGCAGCAACTGGAGATGGAGTCCAACGGCAAGGGCGTGGACCTGGACGGCGCGCCGCTGCCCTACGGCACCAGCCCCGTGGTGTGGGGCGAGCCGGGCACCAACGGCCAGCACGCCTACTTCCAGATGCTGCACCAGGGCACGGACGTCATCCCCGTGGAGTTCATCCTCGTGCGCCAGCCGGCGCATGCCTTGCGCGACCAGCACGCCAAGCTGCTGGCCAACGGCCTGGCGCAGGCGCAGGCGCTGATGCTGGGCAAGACCACCGACCAGGCGCTGGCCGAGCACGCGCCCACGGCTTCAGCCACGCTGGACCGCGCCGTGCTGGCCCGCCACCGCACCTTCCCCGGCAACCGGCCCAGCACCACGCTGCTGCTGGACGAACTCACGCCCCGCTCGCTGGGCGCGCTCATTGCGATGTACGAGCACCGCGTCTTTGTCAGCGGCGCGCTGTGGGGCATCAACAGCTTCGACCAGTGGGGGGTGGAACTGGGCAAGGCACTGTGCAATGCCTTGCTGCCGCGCCTGGACAGCGGCGATGTCACGGGGCTGGATGGGTCCACGGCCGGGCTGCTGAAGCGGCTGGTGGGGTGAAGCCCGATGAGCTCGCGCACCGGTCACGCCCCGACCCCCGCCGTCGTCTTCGACTTCGGCGCCGTGCTCTTCCAGTGGCAGCCGCTGGCCCTGCTGCAGCAGACCGTGCCGGACCTGGCGCCCGACGAGGCCGCGGCCCGGCGCGTGGCGGCGAGCTTCTTCGAGAGCTTCACGCCCGACAGCGACTGGGCCCGTTTCGACCTGGGCCTGGTGGAGGAGGGCGAACTCGCACGGCGCATTGCCACGCGCACCGGGGCACCCGAGGACCGCGTGCGCCGGGTGATCGACGCCATCCCCGGCCACCTGCAGCCAATGGCCGACACCGTGGCCCTGGCATCTTCTCGGCCCGGGTGGGCCTGATGAAGCCGCACCGCGCCATCTTCGAGCTGGCCGACGAGCGCTTTGCGCTGGCCGGTACCAGGACGGTTTTCATCGACGACCATGGCTGGCGTTCAGCTGCAAACGGCGCGGGTTCTGCCCTTCATGCGGCGCGCGGCGCATGTCGCAGACGGCAGCGCACCTGGTGGACCATGTCATCCCCCACGTGCCGGTGCGCCAGTGGGTCCTGTCGCTGCCGATCCCGCTGCGCGTGCTGCTGGCAGCGCAGCCTGAGCTGGTCACGCCGGTGCTGCAGGTGGTGCAGCGCGTGGTCGAGCGGCGTCTGCTGGGCCGCACGGGGCTCAAGAGCGACGAAGGCCAAGGCGGCGCCGTCACGCTGATCCAGCGCTTCGGCTCCGCGGCCA
>JBILSM010000153.1:0-6209 GCA_044372085.1 Rubrivivax sp. | reverse complement strand
GGGCGCGGCTGCTCAAGCGCGTGTTCGACATCGACATGGAGCACTGCCCGAACTGCGGCGGCGGGGAGCTGAAGATCATCGCGGCCATCCTGGAGCGGCCGGTGATCGAGAAGATCCTGAGCCACCTCGGACTGGATCCACAGCCGCCGCCCCGGGGCCGGGTGAGTGAGACGGGTGAGGCCTGGGCGCACTGAGCCCGGACCTGGTGGAGGGAGGGTTTCAGGCGACTGCCCAAGCGCACCGCCCCCACCGAAGGCACATCGAGGCTGCGACGTGTGACCTGGCCGGGCTGGCGCTGCCCGTCTCAAGTGTCACCACGCCGGCGGGCGGCCTCAGGACCCGTGTGAACCCGGGCGCGCGACCGTGCGAGCGGCGCGCGACGTGTCGGGCCGAGCCTCGATGCGTCTTGTCTGGCCGTGGATGGATGGGCCAGACCCGGATCAAGCGGCGCTGTCGGGTTTACCCCGGGGCCTGTCAGCTTGAAAAGGGCGTTTGACTTTCCTATGCTCACCCCGCCCCGTTCTGAGCCCGGCGCGCCGCTGGTGTCCAATCAAGACCTGGGACGAAGGCGCGGAAAGGCGCGGTGCACACGACATGAAGCTGAAGAAGATCCTGCTCGGCGCCCTGGTGGCCCTGGGTGCGCTGGCCGCAGCCGGCTGGATGGCCCTCGACAGGGAGCAGCGCGGCCTGCTTCTCGCGCTGCCCACCGACCGCAACGTGCTGTTCTGGAGCGAACGCCAGCGCGACGCCGCCTTCCGCGCTCTCGACCGCATGCCTTTCCTCGCGAAGGCGCGCGTGGTCGAGGCTGGCGGCACGCCGCGCGCGCTGCCGGTCGGCCAGCCGCTGCCGCGCCTTTCCGTCGACGTGGACGCCTTCATGGCGAGCCAGCGCAAGGCCGCGCTGATCGTCGTGCACGACGGCAAGGTGCGCCTCGAGCGCTACGGCCTCGGCTTCGACGCTCAGGGCCGCTGGACCAGCTTCTCGGTGGCCAAGTCCGTCACCTCCATGCTGGTGGGCGCGGCGCTCGCCGACGGCCACATCCGCAGCATGGACGACAAGGTCAGCGACTACATCCCGCAGATGAAGGGCTCGGCCTACGACGACGTCAGCATCCGCCAGCTGCTGACGATGACTTCCGGCGTGCGCTGGAACGAGGACTACGGCAACCCCGACTCCGACGTCGCGCGCTTCGACAAGCAGCCGCCGGAGGAAGGCGTCGAGTCCCTGGTCAGCTACCTGCGCCGCCTGCCGCGCCAGGCGCCGGCGGGCACGCGCTGGAACTACAGCACCGGCGAGACCAATCTGGTCGGCATCCTGGTGGCGCAGGCGACCGGCAAGCCGATCGCGGAGTACCTGTCGGAGAAGGTCTGGAAGCCGGCCGGCATGGAACGGCCCGCCACGTGGATCCTGAGCCGCACCGGCCGCGAGATCAGCGGCTGCTGCCTCCAGGCTTCGACGCGCGACTTCGCCCGCTTCGGTCTGTTCGTGCTCGACGGCGCGCGCGTCGGGGGGCCGGGCGGCCGCAGCATCGTTCCTGAAGGCTGGCTCGCCGAGGCGACCACCGAGCGCGTCGGGACCGGCCGGCCCGGGCGTGGCTACGGCTACCAGTGGTGGACCTACGCCGACGGCAGCTACGCCGCGCGAGGCATCTTCGGGCAGGGCATCTTCATCGACCCGAAGCGCCGGCTGGTGATCGCGTCCAACGGCAACTGGCCCGGTGGCGCCAACGCGCGGGCCGACGTCGAAGCCCGCCAGGCCTTCTACGAAGCCGTGCAGAAGGCTCTGGACGACGAGGCGGCAGGGGCGAAGTGAACCGCGACGACCGCGCCTCGAACGGCGCCGGTGCCGGGGGCGCCGCCGGCACCGCCGGCGCCCGCCGGTCCGTCGTCCTGGCACATGCCTACCGGCTGCTGAATCACGGTCCCACCGTGCTGGTGTCGTCCGCGCACGGCGGGCGGCGCAACGTGATGGCCGCGGCCTGGGCGATGCCGCTCGACTTCGATCCGCCCAAGGTGGCCGTGGTGATCGACAAGAGCACCTTCACCCGCGAGCTGGTCGAGGCGAGCGGCGAGTTCGTGCTCGGCCTTCCCTGCCGCGACCTCGCCGACGCGACCTTCGGCGTCGGCAACTGCAGCGGGCGCGAGCTCGCGGCCGGCGGCAGCGACAAGTTCGAGCGCTTCGGCCTCGGCACCTTCGCCGGCAGCGTGGTCGGCGCACCCCTGGTTGCAGGCTGCGTGGCCTGGCTCGAGTGCCGCGTGCTGCGCGAGCCGCACATCGAGGCCGCCCACGACCTCTTCCTGGGTCAGGTGCTGGCCGCCCAGGCCGGCGCGCGGGTGTTCCGTGAAGGCCGCTGGCACTTCGACGACGCGCCCGCCGCACTGCGCACGCTGCACCACGTCGCCGGCGGCGCCTTCCTGCTGCCCGGGGAGCGGGTGCAGGGGCGGATGCCGCCGCCGCGGGGCGAGCCCGACGGGGCACCGTCCTGAGCCCGCGCGGCTATGCTGCGCGTCGGGTCGTGCGTCACCGCTTCCGGCCCAGATCGGCCCACCGGCCCCGTACGGCCGGCGCGCCCCGTGCACCGCGTGCAAAGTGTGCGCCGTGTTCGCCCCGCGCACCCTGCACGCCCTCACCACGATCACGACGATGCACCTGACCATCCTCACCGGGGCCTCCCGCGGCCTCGGCCGCGCCATCGCCGAGCAGCGCCAGCAGCCCGGCCACCGGCTGCTCACGATCTCGCGCACACCCTGCGACCTTGCCCCGCCCGCGGGGGCGGAGCACGTGGCCTGGTCACAGGACCTCGCCGACACGGTGGCCGCAGCCGCGCGGCTCGAGGCCTGGCTGGCCACCGAGGACGGGGCCGCGCTCGAGTCGGCGACGATCATCCACAACGCGGGCGTGCTGTCCCGGCTGGCGCCGCTGGCCGCCAACGGCGCCGACGATCTCGCTCGCGCGCTGCGCGTGGACCTGGAGGCGCCGATGCTGCTCACCGCGGCCTTCCTGCGGGCCACCGCCGGCTGGCGCGGGCCGCGCAAGGTGCTGCTGATCTCGTCGGGCCTCGGGCGCTTCGCGCTGGCCGGCAGCGCCTCGTACTGCGCCGCCAAGGCTGGCATGGATCACCTCGCTCGCGCGCTCGCGCTGGAGGAGGCGGAGGTGACCGGCGGCGCCCGGGTGGTCTCGCTCGCACCGGGCGTCATCGACACCGACATGCAGGTGCAGCTGCGCAGCGCCGACCCCGCGGAGTTCTCCAACCGCCAGAGGTACCTGGACATGCAGGCCAGCGGCCAGCTCGTCAGCCCGACGGAGGGCGCACGACGGGTGCTCGCCTTCCTGCAGCGGCCCGACTTCGGCGCCAACCCGATCGGTGACGTGCGCGACATGCCGTAGGGGACGCGCACGCGGCCACGCTCGAGCTGCCCGGTCGAACGGCCAGGTCGAAGGACCTGGTCGGGCGGCCTGGCGGCACGGCCCGAGAGCACGACGTCGTGGTCCGAGCCGGGCTACGAGGCGCTCACCCGGCCAGCCACGCGGACAGGTCGGCCTCGAGCTGCACCAGGTCGGCCTGGCGCGTGTACATCATGTGGCCGGCGTCGTAGTAGCGGTGAGTCACCCGCTTCATCACGTCGGCCGGCACGTCGAGCTGCGCGAGCGACCAGTCGGTGGCGCTGTAGGGGGTGCCCAGGTCGTAGCGGCCGCTGGCCGCCAGCACCTTGAAGTGCGGGTTGCGGCGCAGCGCGCGCGCGAGGTCGGGCGTGGTCGACGCGAAGCCCATCCGGGTGCTGTCGCCCCGGTTCCAGTTCCAGCCGCGGTTGACCTCGCGGTTGAGCACCTCGTAGCGCTGCGGAAGGTCCAGGCCGAGCTCGGCGAAATAGGCCATCGCCGCCGTCGTGTAGGGCGCCGCGATCGCCTCGATGCCGGGATCGAAATCGAAGTCGCGCTCGCGGCTGGCACCCAGCGGGCCCGTGCCCCGCGCGTCCAGCCGCCCGACCTGCAGCCCGCGGTGCCGAAGTGCCTCGAAGAAGAAGTGCACGTCGGCGATGCGCAGGTTCTTCTCCTCGACCAGCCCGCGGGCGAGCCCGGTCAGCTCGGCGACGCGGCGTGCGATGCGGGCACGCTGCCGCTCGCCCAGCCGCGCGCCGGCGTGCAGCGCCGCCACGTACTCCTCCTGCACGAAGGCCTCGGCCGCCGCCCGCGCCGCGGCCGGGTCGGCGCCAGCGGCGCCGCCGAGCAGCCCGTGGTACTGCGCAACGTTGGCAAAGCCGGGCAGGAACAGCGCAAAGGGAAGGTCGTTGGCCGGAGCGAACACGATGCTCTGCAGGTCCATCGCGCAGCTGACCAGCACGGCGCCGGCGACGCCGACCCCCATCGCCAGCAGGGCGTCGGCGAGCGCCGCGCCGCGCGTGGTGCCGTAGCTCTCGCCGGCCAGATACACCGCGGAGCCCCAGCGCCGGTGCTGCGTGAGCCAGCCGCGCATCACCTCGGCCAGCGCGGCAACGTCGCCGTCCACCGACAGCATCTTCTTGCGCGCGGTGTCGCTTGCGCACACCGACCACCCGGTGTGGGGCGGGTCGAGGAAGACGAGGTCGAAGTGGCGCAGCCAGGTGTGGGGGTTGTCCTGCACCGCATATGGAGGCACGGGCGGGCTGCCGTCGTCGGGCACGACGACCCGCCGCGGACCGAGCGCGCCGAGGTGCAGCCTATGCTCCGGAACACGACCGGAACTGCCCCGGCGTTGATGGAGGCTCCCAGCGTGGTGAGACGTGAGCGCATGATCAACGCCGCCCGGACGGGTTGGAAGCCACGCAAGCCATGTTCGCCGGACATTCAGGAGCGGGCTGTTCGGATCGCGCCGAAGATGCGGGCGGTGGCACCGCTGCCGCCTTACCCCCGCACGCACCGCACGAAGTTGGTGATGCGCACCTCGTCGCCCTGCGGCCCGAAGCCCCGCGGGAATTGCGCCGGATTCCCGCGCTTGAAGTCGGCGCGCTGCGCACCGGCGCCATGCACGTCGATCAGTTGGACGAGCCCCGAGCCGGGGGGCATCTCCATCCAGCCGAGGGCGCGCCCGAATGCGAAGTAGACGGCCTTGCCATACCGGTCGTCGGACGGCCCATCGGCGATCGTGGTCCCGCTCCAGTAGTACGACTCCATCGAGCTGGCGCGCAGCGGCGGTGCGAGGGCGGCCGTGCCGGTGACGGTCGGCGCTCGGGTGTAATCCACGATGGTGTGCAACTCCTTCGCGTTCGGCAGGCGCCATCCGGTCTGCCCCCCCACGTCCAGCGCGGCGCAGTACGCCAGGGCGTCCCGCCAATTCCGCGGCGTCCCGTCATCGACCTGCTGCCAGGTGAGACCGGTGGTGGCATCCATCACCGTTCCATCGCCCCGATCGATATAGCGGTTCTCGCCGTAGGCGGGTCCGCGCACATAGCGGACGCGCATCAACTGCGGAACGCGACCGTTGCTTCCGGGCTCGAAGCGCGGATACCCCTTGATGCGCCCGTCCGCGAAGTTGACGCCGAACACCGTGGCGTCGTTGTTCATGGTGGTGGCCACGTAGGCGGTGGCGGACCACAGCTGGACGTCGAAGAACCGTTCGCCGGTGGCGTACGCGAAATCGAAGCGCGTGGTATCGAGAAACGGCACCGACGTCGCGGCGACCGTGGAGAAGTAGCCGCGACCGAAATCGATGAGCGTATACAGCTCCTTGATGGTGGGCACGCGCCAATCGGTGTGGCCAGCGGTCCGCAGCGCCGCGGCGCGCATCCTGGCCTCGTCCCAGCTGAGTGGGCCGGACACCGCCCGGGTCCAGATGAGGCCAGTGACGAGATCCGTGACCGTGCCGTCGGCGTTCACTTGCAGTGAGAGCGCCCGCCCATCGGCGTTGCCGTCCTGCCCAAAGAATGGTTGGCCAGCAGACGGGCAGGGGATCGGCGACACCTCGTTGAAACAGGCGAGCTGGCCGGTGCCTGGTACCTTCCGTGCCGCCGCGGCCGGGGGCTCGGTGGGAACCGTTCGTCCGGAGCCAATGCAGGCCAACAGACCCATCATCGTGAACGCTGCGATCGGGGCACGGGTATGGAACATGGGAGTTCTCCGTTGACGGGACAAACATCGGACTGTGGCCGCCCAGATCATGGCGAGTGGCAACCAGCATCGCCTGCAACTCCTTGCGGTCGCCGCGCGGTACGCTGGCCTGCAAATCACGCTCC
>JBILSM010000152.1:0-6211 GCA_044372085.1 Rubrivivax sp. | reverse complement strand
TGCGCGTACGACGCGCCGGAAGCTCAACTGAAGTGAAAGTGTCCATGTGTCCGCCAAGAAATGAAGCGGACACCAGCATCCTTCAACTCTCAGCGGGCCTCAAGATGAGTTCGCCGGACGCTTACCGCGACTCTCCAATTGAAGCCTGCGCGTCGGCCTAGTCTCAGTGATCGTCGGCACGCTGCCCCGACACACGCCCTGAATTCGACGCGGGGCGCAAAGAACGGATGTGCTCTCGGACCAGTCTATTTCACGTCGTCTCGCAAACTACGCCGCCTGAAACCAGACAGAAAGCGGACGTTCGAGGCGCATCGCCAAGGACCGAGCCCGCGGCTGAGCAGCTAGCATCCCCCTCCGGAAGTCCCTGCGCTTTATCCGCGTGGTTGGCACGAACAGTCGGCTCAGTCGGAGTCGTCTGCGAGCTTGCGCTGCAGGCCTTCAAGCACGATGTCGGCATCTACCTAGTCGCCAGTTCGACGCCCACCTGGGGAATCTGCCGAAGTAAGGGAAGAGATAACCATGAGCACCACGCTGCGCAGCATCATCGAAGAGTTCTCCCCGGATGACCGGAAGTTCATCCAGAGCAAGTCAAGGCAGTTGGCGCAGCAGATGGTCCGCCATGCCGACTCGCCGGCCGAAGTACGCAACGCGCTGGTCATGACCCAGGACGAAGTGGCACGCGGTTCAACTTCAGTGCGCAAGCCCCCTGCCCGTGCGGCCCACAAGCCCAAATCCTAGAAAGTCGCCCAGGCTGGGGCGATTGCAGCCTGACGAACCGACCAGCGGCGGCGCCCCAGGGGAATTGCTGCAACTCTTCACCCGTGGCAAGGCGCGAAAGGTGAACCCCGCAGGGTGCAACCCGTAGCGGCTTGCCTCTCAAACCAGGTACTTCTGCTGTTGACGCCTGCCTCAGATGGACCCACCTGCTTACCCTTCCGTGAGCCGGTTGGACTTGGCGTAAGTTTCTGACGGGCTTGGCGTTTCAGACAGTACAGCCGGCTCAGACATCGGCCGGCAGATGGCTCAAGCTGACGCCGGTACCAACAGCAGGCGACCATCTCCGTGACGTGTTCCGAAGGCCTGCAGCCCTCTCGGCAATTAATGAACATAAGAGTTCACAAAAAAAGGTATTTGATAAACTATATTTATGCCCAAGTCCTCTCCGGCCATAGCTGCTCTGCCTTCAGGAGCCGAGGCGTCACTTCGCATGCTCGGCCGTGATCTGGCGATTGCTCGCAAGCGCCGTGGCGAACCCCTGCGCCAGTGGGCCCAGCGCATGCAGGTGTCTGTCCCCACGCTGCAGCGTGTGGAAAAGGGTGACCCGTCGGTGTCGATGGGTGTGTACGCAACCGCCCTGTGGCTGATTGGGCGGCACGACGCGCTGGCGAAGGCGGCCGATCCGAAAGAGGACGTGGCCGCGCTGGAGGCAGAGATTCAGCTGGCCCATCGTCGGGGTCATCGCGGTGCGCGCCGTGAACCCATCGCCTGATCCGCAGGCGGCCTACCAGCCGCGAGACGAGCTCTACCTCTGGTGGCTTGCGCACCCGTCGCAGCCCAGGTTGATCGGGGACCTGAGCCTGGTGATGGGCCACCGCAGCGTGGGCCTGCGGTATGCAGATGAATGGCTCAGGTCCGGATTTGCGTTGAGCCAGGATCTTGCGCTGCGCAGGGGCCTGTTCGTCCCGGCGGAAAAAGATGCGGCCGCCGGCGCGGTCGACGACGCGCGGCCGGATCGATGGGGCGAGCGCGTGATCCGCAGGTTCGAGAAGTCCGCGCGCCTGTCGCTGCTGGAGTTCTTGCTGTTCGCCGGCGACGACCGCTACGGCGCCCTTGGCGTCAGCCTCCAACGCGAGACCTACGAGCCGTGGCCAACCGCACCCGCTGCAAGACTTGTTGACCTGCCGCAGATGGCAGAGGTTGTGCGCAAGGTGTTGGCCAACGAGCCGGTGCCGGAGTTGGAGCGGCGCCTCATCCGACCTGGCGTCAGCCTGGGAGGCGCAAGACCCAAGTCGCTGATCCAGATCGACGGGCAGTGCTGGTTGGTGAAGTTCTCCGAGGGTGAGGACGCTGACACCGAGCTCATTGAGCATGCGGCCATGACCCTCGCCGCGCGCTGCGGCATCCAAGTCGCTGCCACACGTGCGCTGCCGGTGGCCGGCCGCCACGCCATTGCCGTGCGTCGCTTTGACCGCGAAGTTGACCGCGAAGGTGACGGTGAAGGTCTCGCCCGGCGCCACGCCATCTCAGCGCAGGTGGTGCTTCGTGCATCCGGTGACGCGTTTGGCTACCCGCAGCTGGCACAGCAGCTCAGGCGCCTGGCTGCCGCGAACGCGATTGCACAGGCGCAGCAGGAGTTGTTTCGCCGAATGGTCTTCAACATCCTGATCGACAACACGGATGACCACGAGAAGAACCACGCGTTACTGCGTCAGGCGGATGGGACCTACGCGCTGTCGCCGGCATTCGACGTGCTGCCGGCCGCGCAGGGGCTGGGGGTGCAGGCGATGGACGTTGGCGAACGCGGCACCGAGTCATCCATCGACAACGCCATGAGTCAGGCCGCCGCATTCGGCTTGCGGCGGGATGCCGCCACGAAGATCGTGTCGGCCATCGCTGCCGTGGTCGACCAATGGAGAGAGCACTTCCAGGCCGCTGGCGTGCGGGACGTGGACATCCAGATGCTTGAGCAATACATCGATGGCGCGAACCTTGGGCGCCAGCGGGCCGATGTTCTTGCAACGGGGCGCTCTGCGGTCCCCTTCAACTGGTCACGTGAAAAGTAGCGCAGTGCACGGCAGTCCGCGGCGGCGCCCCTGGAAGCGCTGCAACCCGTAGCGGCTTGCCTCTCAAACCAAGTACTTCTGCACCGCCTGCTCGTTCCACTGCATGCCCAGGCCCGGCCGCAGGCAGGGCATGGCGTAACCCTTCTCGATGCGCAGGGGCTCCTCCAGCACAGGGTCTGCCCAGTCGACGTATTCCAGCCAGTGCGCCGTGGGCGTTACCGGCAGCAGTTGCGCGCTGGCTTCCGAGAACAGATGGCTGGACATCTCGATGCCTGCGCCTTGGGCGAGCGCGGCGGCGCGCATCCAGCCCGTCACCCCGCCGATGCGCTCCAGGTCAGGCATGGCGTAGTCGCAGGCGCCCGCGGCCAACGCCTGTGCCATCTGTTCGGGGCCCATGAAGTTCTCGCCGATCTGGATCGGCGTGCGGATCGCCTGCGCGACCTTGGCGCAACCGGCGAAGTCATCGGCGCGGATCGGCTCCTCGATCCAGTGCACCCCGCCTTCGGCATCGATCATGTGGCCGCGGTGCAGAGCCTGCGCCACCGTCAGACCTTGATTGAAGTCGACCATCAGGATGACGTGGTCGCCCAGCGCCTTCTTCACCGCGCGCAGGGCGTCCATGTCGTCGCGCGCCTCGGTGCGGCCCAGGCGCAGCTTGACCGCATCGAAGCCTTCGTCGACCAGTTGCCGGGCCTGATCGGCCAGTGCGGGCAGCGGCATGATGCCCAGGCCCTTGGAGTTGTAGGCCCGCACCGGCCGCGGCGTGCCCCCCAGCAGCACGGTCAAGGGCTGGTTCAGGGACTGCCCCAAGGCGTCCCAGGCGGCCATGTCGATCCCCGACATCGCAAAGAGCACGATGTTGTGGGCGCCCAGCAGTTTGTGTCGCGCACGCAGCTTCTTCTCGATCTCGAAGGGGACGACCGCGTCGCCGGCCAGCATCCCGCTCATGGCGTCGATCAACGCGACGATGGGCGCCAGGTGGGTTGGGGACGGCGCGAACAGATACGCGCGGCCCGTGAGGCCCGCCGTCGTTTCCAAGTCCAGCAGCACGAGCGCGGCCTGATCAATGGCGCCGCTGGCCGTGTGCAGCGGCAGCTTCATCGGCACCAAGACCGGCCGCGCACGGATGCGAAGAATGTTGAGGCTGGAATCTGCCATGGTGGGCCTGCTCAGAGGTTGAATGCACGGTGCAGCAGCAAGCGTAGCAGCCGTGGTGTCGAATCCCCTTGGCGGCCGGCACGAAGGCGTTGCGAGATGATCGCTTTGTGTCTCGGTGCCCATGTGGTGCCGTTGTAGTGCCGTTCATCAGGACCTCGCCGCATCACAGCCCCTTCCAGAACCACCGTCACATGAACTCGCCCATTGCGTACCACATGATCCCTGGCGCCCCTGACCCGGTGGCGCCGTTCAGCCACGCCACCGAGGTGGACGGCTGGGTTTTCGTCACCGGCCAGATGCCCTTCTCGGGCACCTCGCTCGATTCCGCCTATCCCGAGGGCATCGTGGCGCAGACCCACCAGGTGATGCACAACCTGGGCACCGTGCTCGCGGGCTGCGGCCTGGGCTTGGCCGACGTGCTGCAGGTGCGCATCTACCTGCTGCACTTTGACCGCGACTACGAGACGATGAACGGGGTGTACCAAACCTACTTCCCGCCGGGCCGTCGACCAGCGCGCACCTGCGTGGGCGTGAGCGGCCTGGCCAAGGGTGCGCTGATCGAGATCGACATGGTGGCCCGCCGCGCGTCGCCGCCGCCGCGCTGACCCGCCATGATGTCGGCCGCCTGAGCCCTGCACGGCGCTGCGGCCACACCTCATTTCGAAGCGCTCTGCGAAATGCCTGTTCACGACGTTCCCCACTACAACCTGGCACGCTTTGACTTCGTGTCCGTCCGGCTGGCGGTGGCCTGCGCGCGCACGGGCAACCTGACGGAGGCCGCGCGCGAGTGCAACCTGGTGTTGCCGGCGGCCAGCCGTCGGGTGCGGGACTTGGAAAAGGCGCTGGGCGGGCCGCTGTTCGAGCGTCACTCGCGCGGCGTGACGCCCACGGCGCTGGGGCGCGCCTTCATGAAGCGGGGCATGGCCATCCTGCAGGAGCTCGACAACCTGATGATCGAGCTGGCCGACGCCCGCCAAGGCGTGGTGCGCCATGTGCATGTCTGCGCTGGCACGGCGGCCATCACGCAGTTTCTGCCGCCGCTGCTGGCTGAATATGCCGAACTGCGCCCGGAAGTCCAGGTGGAGCTGGAAGAACAGGTCTCCCAGCAGGTGGTGGCCACCGTGCGCGAGGGGCGTGCGGACCTGGGCGTCTACGTGGCAGGCCCGGACGTGCGCGGCCTGGAGGTGCGCGATTTTCGTCAGGACGAGCTGGTGCTCATCCTGCCGGCGGGCCACCGGCTGGCGGGCCGCAGGGCGCTGGCCTTCGTCGAGACGCTGGACGAGTACTGGATCAGCCTGAACCCCGGCGCCGCCATGCTGCAGGCGCAGCAGCAGGCGGCCATGGCTGCGGGGCGCCCCTTGAAGCTGCGCATGCAGGTGCGCAGCTTCGACGCCGTGGGCCACATGGTGGCCTCCGGCCTGGGCATCGCGGCGCTGCCCAAGGGCGCCGCCCTGCCCATCGCCCGGGCGATGAAGCTGCAATGGCGCCCCCTGTCCGATGCTTGGGCGCGGCGACAACTGCAGGTGGCCATCCGCCCTGATGCGGATGCGACGGTGGTCGCTCTCAGGGATTTCCTGCTCCCGACTTCGCAAAGTGCTAAGGCTGCGAGCGCCAGATTCAAATAGTCGCGCCGGGCCGGCCGCCGCACACTCGCGTGCATGCCTCCTCCATCCCCCTTCGACAAACCGCCTCAGATCCCGCCTGCCGCCCTGGGCGGCCTGAAGGTTCTTGAACTCGGGCAGCTGATCGCAGGGCCCTTTGCGGCCAAGACGCTGGCGGACTTCGGCGCCGAGGTCATCAAGATCGAGCCGCCCGGCAGCGGGGATCCGCTGCGCAAGTGGCGCCTGCTCAAGGACGGCACCTCGGTGTGGTGGCAGGTGCAGTCACGCAATAAGCGATCCCTGGCGCTGGATCTGCGCACGCCCGAAGGCCAGGGCGTCGTGCGGCAGTTGGCGCTGGAAGCCGACGTGCTGATCGAGAACTTCCGCCCCGGCGCCCTAGAGGGCTGGGGCCTGGGCCCGGACGACCTGCTGGCCGCCAACCCGCGCCTGATCGTGCTGCGCATCAGCGGCTACGGCCAAACGGGGCCCTACCGCAACCGCCCGGGCTTTGGCGTCGTGGCCGAGGCGATGGGTGGGATGCGCCACCTCACCGCCGAGCCCGGCCGCGTGCCGGTGCGCGTGGGCGTGAGCATCGGCGACACGCTGGCCGCGCTGCACGGCGTGATCGGCGTGCTGACCGCACTGCGCCACCGCGAGGTGAACGGCGGC
>JBILSM010000057.1:0-18751 GCA_044372085.1 Rubrivivax sp. | reverse complement strand
CGTGGCCCTGCAGCGCCGCCTGGTGGAGGCCCAGCAGACCATGGAGCGCGACTACTGGCGCTTTCGTGAGGCGGACACGCGCTACCGGCACCTGCTCCAGACCAGCCACGAGCCTTTGCTGGTGGTGGACGGTCAGAACCAGCGGATCGTCGAGGCCAACCCGGCTGCCGAGGCCCTGGTGGCCAAGTCGCGCGGCGGGGCGGTGGGCATGGGTCTGGCGACCCTGTTCGATGATGCGTCGGCCGAGCCCCTTCAAAGCCTGCTGGCCGCGGCCCGGGCGGTGGGCAAACGCGACCCTGTGCGTCTGACATTGGCCGAGGACGGCACGCTGGCCTGGGTTTCGGCGACGCTTTTCCGTCAAGACCAACTGCCCTTCCTGCTCTTGCGGGTGGTACCTGTGGCTCAGCTGGCGCATTCGCACGCGGCGGTCAGCGGCAGCGCTTCTGTGACCCAGGGCCTGTACCAGGCCTATGTCGGCCAGGCTTCGGACGGTCTGGTCTTCACGGACGCTCAGGGCCGCGTGCTCTCGGCCAATCGCACCTTCGCCCTGATGGCGCAACTGAGCGCCGAGGAACAGGCCCGCGGCGAGATGCTGGACCGCTGGTTGGGCCGCACTGGCGTGGAACTCAGCGTGCTGGTGACCAATCTTCGCCAGCGCGGCTCCGTCGGCTTGTTCACCACTGCGCTGCGGGGCGAGTTCGGTGCCCAGATCGAGGTCGAGATCTCGGCCAGCGTGATGACCATGCCGGACGGGCCCCGTCTGGGCTTTGCCATCCGCGACATCAGCCGACGCCTGCAGGGCGAGGAACGCACGCCCGACCGGGTGTCACGCTCGGTGAGCGAACTGACCGAACTCGTGGGGCGGGTGCCGCTGAAGGACATCGTCAGCGAGACCACTGAACTCATCGAGCAGTTGTGCATAGAGGCCGCGCTGCAGATGACGCACGGCAACCGGGCGTCCGCAGCGCAGTTGCTCGGGCTGTCCCGGCAGAGCCTGTATGTCAAGCTGAACCGCTTTGGCATGGGCGGTCAAGGCGGCAGCGACACTGACGATGAGCGCCCTGCCGTAAACATCGATTGACACTTTGATGTGTCACGTGCAGTATGAGGCATGGCCCATGCTGCATCTGCCGTCGAGCTGCCCGCGCCCTCGGCGATCGCCGAGTTGTTCAAGCCCATCACCTGGTTTCCCCCCATGTGGGCTTTTGCCTGTGGGGTGGTGGCCTCGGGCCAGAGCCTGGAGGGACGCTGGGGCCTCGTGCTGGCCGGTGTGCTGCTGGCGGGCCCCTTCGTGTGTGCCACCAGCCAGGCTGTCAACGACTGGTTCGATCGGCATGTAGACGCCATCAACGAGCCCCATCGGCCCATTCCCTCGGGGCGCATGCCGGGGCGCTGGGGTCTGTACCTCGCCCTGATCTGGACCGTGTTGTCGCTCCTGCTGTCCACCACGCTGGGGCCCTGGGGCTTCGGCGCGGCGGCGCTGGGCCTGGTGCTGGCCTGGGCTTACAGCGCGCCGCCCGTGCGCCTCAAGCGCAACGGTTGGTGGGGCAACGCTGCATGTGGGCTGTCCTATGAGGGCCTGGCCTGGATCACCGGCGCGGCCGTGATGGCCGGCGGGCAGATGCCCGCCGTGCCGTCCATGATCCTGGCGCTGCTGTACAGCCTGGGTGCCCACGGCATCATGACTCTCAACGACTTCAAGGCTATCGAGGGTGACCGGAAGATGGGCATCGCCTCGTTGCCGGTGCAGTTAGGCGCACGTGGCGCCGCCTGGGTGGCCTGCGCCACCATGGTGCTGGCACAGGCAGCCGTGGTGGCCTGCCTGCTCGCCTGGAGCCGCCCCTGGCATGCCGGTGCGGTCGCCTTGTGCGTGGCCGTGCAACTGTTGATGATGAGACGGTTCTTGGCCAAGCCCGTGGCCCGTGCGCTCTGGCTCAGCGGCCTGGGGGTGCCCCTTTATGTGGCCGGCATGATGATCAGTGCCTTTGCGCTGCGGGCGGGGGTGCAGTGAGCTGGATCGGCATCTTCCGCCTGGCCCTGGTGCAGATGGCGCTGGGGGCCATCGTCGTGCTGACCACCTCCACGCTCAACCGCCTGATGGCCGTGGAACTGTTGCTGCCTGCACTGGTGCCGGGGCTGCTCGTGGGCCTGCACCACGCGGTGCAGATGACGCGCCCCCGCATGGGCTTTGGCTCCGACATGGGCGGGCGGCGTACGCCGTGGATCGCGGGCGGCATGGCGGTGCTGGCCTTGGGCGGCTTCCTGGCGGCCGTGGCCACGGCCTGGATGAGCACCGACCGGCTGGCCGGTCTGGCTCTGGCCGTGCTGGGCTATGCCCTGGTGGGGCTGGGTGTCAGTGCGGCCGGCACTTCCTTGCTGGTGCTGCTGGCCAAGCAGGTGGCGCAGGAGCGTCGCGCCGCGGCGGCTACCCTGGTGTGGGTGTTGATGATCGTGGGCTTTGCCGTGACGGCCGGCCTGGCCGGCCGCTGGCTGGACCCGTACTCGCCCGCTCGCCTGGTGCTCGTGTCGGGCACGGTCTCGCTGGTGGCGTTGTGCGTGGCCTGGGCCGCCCTCTGGGGGGTGGAGCAGGACGGCAGCCGGGCCGTGGCGCCCTCTGGGGACACCAAACCCTCGTTTCGCGCGGCCCTGGCCCAGGCCTGGACCGACCCGGACGCGCGTCGCTTCACCGTCTTCGTGTTCGTCTCCATGGTGGCCTACAGCGCACAGGACCTGATCCTGGAGCCCTTTGCCGGTATCCGTTTCGGCTTCACGCCCGGCGAGTCCACGCAGCTCTCGGGCGTGCAGCACGGGGGCACGCTGGCGGGCATGCTGCTGGGCGCGCTGGCCGGTCGCCGCTGGGCAGGGGTCTCCTTCGGCTCGCTGCGGGCCTGGATCGTGGGCGGCTGCACAGCTTCGGCCTTGGCCCTGGCGGGCCTGGTGGTGGGTGATCTTCAGGAAGGCATCGCCTGGCCGCTGCGCGCCAACGTCTTCATCCTGGGTGTGGCCAACGGCGCCTTCTCCATTGCGGCCATCGGCTCCATGATGGCGCTGGCAGGCCAGGGCCAGCCGTCGCGCGAGGGCGTGCGCATGGGCCTGTGGGGCGCAGCGCAGGCCACGGGCTTCGCGCTGGGCGGCTTTCTGGGCACCGCAGCCAGTGACCTGGCGCGCTGGCTCATCGGCTCCCAGGTGACTGCCTACGTCTGCGTTTTTGCCGCCGAGGCGGCGCTGTTCATCGCGGCGGCCGCGCTGGCACGCCACATCGCCCTGCCTGCTGCGTCAAGCCGTTCGGTCACGCCGCACGGTGTCCGTGCTGAATTCCATCCCCCTGCCTCACGAGGATCGACATGAACGAGCCGCACACTTTTGATGTCATCGTCGTCGGCGGTGGGCCTTCCGGCGCCACGGCCGCCCACGACCTCGCACGCCAAGGCCGATCCGTCCTGCTGCTGGACCGCGCCGGGCGTGTCAAGCCCTGCGGAGGCGCCATTCCGCCGCGCCTGATCAAGGACTTCGACATCCCCGATCACCTGCTGGTGGCCAAGATCCGCTGTGCCCGTATGGTGTCCCCCACCGACCGGCAGGTGGACATCCCGATCGACGGCGGCTTCGTCGGCATGGTCGACCGCGACGTCTTCGATGAATGGTTGCGCGAACGCGCGGCGCAGGCCGGTGCGGTACGCCGCATTGGCACCTTCGACAAGCTCACCCGCGATGCCGACGGCGTCAGCGTGGTGCACTTCACGGCACGTGCCAGCCAGACGGGTGCCGAAACCGGACACTCGACCGCGCGGGCGCGCTGTGTGATCGGCGCTGACGGCGCGCGCTCCGAAGTGGCGCGCCAGGCCGTGCCAGGTGCCGAGCGCACGTCCTACGTCTTCGCCTACCACGAGATCATTGGCAAGCCTCAGAACCCGCCGCCGGGCTACGACGGAGCCCGTTGTGACGTGGTCTACAACGGCACCTACTCCCCCGATTTCTATGGCTGGGTGTTCCCGCATGGCGACACCTTGAGCGTGGGCACTGGCAGCGCCGACAAGGGCTTTTCGCTGCGCAGCGCCACCGCCGGCTTGCGCCGGGCGGCCGGCCTGCAGGATGCGCCTACGTTGCGCCGTGAAGGCGCGCCCATCCCAATGAAGCCGCTGCCCAGGTGGGACAACGGCCGCGACGTGGTGCTGGCCGGCGACGCCGCTGGAGTGGTCGCCCCCGCCTCGGGCGAGGGCATCTACTACGCCATGGCCTGCGGGCGCATCGTGGGCGAGTCGGTGCAGGAGTTCCTGCGCACCGGGCAGGCCGGCGCCCTGGCCACCTCGCGCAAGCGCTTCCTCAAGGCCCACGGCAAGGTCTTCTGGGTGCTCGGTATCATGCAGCGCTTCTGGTACAGCAGCGACAAGCGTCGTGAACGGTTCGTGGCCATCTGCCGCGACCGCGACGTGCAGCAGCTGACGTTCGAGGCGTACATGAACAAGGAACTCGTGCGCGCGCGCCCCATGGCGCATGTGCGGATCTTCTTCAAGGACATGGCGCACCTGCTCGGGCTGGCCCGGGTATGACGTGCCATGGCCGGCTCGCCTGAGGCGCGGCCGGAACCCGCGCAAGCGGGCCTCGTACGGGCGTCCCGCGTGCCCTGGCGCGCCTACGCGGTGGCTGCCGCGATCGCCGTGGGGGTGGCTGGCATCGGCGGCTTGGCCACCGACCTCGGTCCTTGGTACCGAGGCCTGTTGCAGCCTGCCTGGAAGCCGCCGGATATCGTGTTCGGCCCGGTCTGGACCTTGCTCTACACCTTGACGGCCTGGGCGGGCGCCCGGGCCTGGTGGCACGCCAGGCCCGCCGTACAAGCCGACGAGGCTGCTGCGGAGGCGGGCCGTCGTCGGCAGCGGCGGCTGCTGTTCGGCTTCGTGCTGAACGCGCTGCTGAACGTGTTGTGGAGCGTGCTTTTCTTCAAGGCGCAGCGGCCCGACTGGGCGTTGGTCGAGATCGTGCTGCTCACTGCCTCCGTGCTCTGGCTGATCTCCGCCTGCACCGAGGTGGACCGCCTGGCGGCGCGCTTGCTGCTGCCCTACCTGGCCTGGGTGTTGTTTGCTGCCACCGTCAATGCCGGGGTCTTGTGGCTGAACCCGCTGTCGCCGGGCGCTTGAAGGGTCTGGGGTGATCCAGCGGCTGCGTTCGGCCTCCGGTTGCGTGCTGCTGGTCTATGTGGTCACGCACCTGTCCAACCATGCGCTGGCCTTGTGGTCGCTGAGCCTGGCCGATGCCTGGCTGGAGTGGCTGTCGGCGGTGTGGCGCTGGCCTCCGGTGTCGGTGCTGCTGCTCATTGCCTTCCTGGTGCACCTGTGCGTGGCGCTGCACTCGCTGTGGCGCCGGCGCACCTGGCGCATGAGCCGCTGGGAATGGGCGCAACTGCTGCTGGGCCTGTCCATCCTGCCGCTGGGCATGAGCCATGTCATCGGCACCCGGGTGGCTCACGAACTGCACGGCGTCTACACCAACCATTTCTGGGTCCTCTGGCCCATGGCGGTGGACCCGTGGCAGAACGCGCGTCAGTGCGCGTTGGTCATCGCGGTGTGGCTGCATGCCTGCATCGGCCTGCACTTCTGGTGGCGCGTCAAGCCCTGGTACCCACGGGTCTTGCCCGGCCTGTACGCTTTCGCCCTGCTGTTGCCCGCCATGGCCCTGGCCGGTGCAGGTGTGGGGCTGGGCTCCGTCCTCGCCATCCTGGAGGATCCTGCCAGGATGCAATCCGCCATTGCCGTCACGCGGGCGCCCAGCCGCGACGAGGTGGCCGACCTCTACTTTCTTTCGGACCTGCTCAAGGTCGTGGCGCTGGCGCTGGTGCTGCTGGCCCTGGCAGCGCGCCAGGTGCGCACGCTCTGGCTGAAGCGGCAGAAAGGCGTGCGATTGCGCTACGCGGGTGGCCCCACGGTGGACGTGCCGGCGGGGCTGAGCCTCCTGGAGGCCAGCCGCTCGCAGGGCATCGCCCACGCCTCGGTGTGCGGCGGGCGTGGCCGCTGCTCCACCTGCCGGGTGCAGCTCGGCGGCGATGTCACCAGCCTGCCGGCGCCGTCTGCCGATGAAGCACAGGTGCTGGAGCGCCTGGGCTCTCCGCCCCTGGTTCGTCTGGCCTGCCAGCTGCGCCCGCCGCCAGGCGAGTACAGCGTGATGCAGTTGCTGCCACCCGATGCGCAGCCGGCCGACGCCTACCGCGGCACCACACTGGCCGTGGGGGAGGAGCGCCGCATGGTCATCATGTTCGTGGACCTGCGAGGCTTCACCGCCTTGTCGGAGAAGCGCCTGCCCTTTGACGTGGTGTTTCTGCTCAACCGCTACTTTCGCAGCGTGGGTCAGGCAGTGGAGCAAGCCGGCGGCCGCGTGGACAAGTTCATCGGCGACGGCATGATGGCCTTGTTCGGCCTGGAGTCCGCGCCTGAAGTGGCCGCACGGCAGGGGCTGGACGCGGCACGCCGCATCGGTCTGGCCTTGTCGGAGTTCAACCACGCGCTGGCCTGTGAGCTGGCATCGCCGCTGCGCATTGGCATCGGGCTGCACCTGGGTCCGGCCATCGTGGGCGTGCTGGGTCACGGGCCGGCCACGGGTCTGACCGCCATCGGCGACACCGTCAACACCGCCAGCCGTCTGGAGAGCCTGTCCAAGGACTTCGGCGCGCAGCTGCTGGTGTCGCAGGCCGTGTTTGACGCCGCAGGCCTCACGCCAGCCCCCGGCGAGCCGCACGAGGTGGCGCTGCGTGGCCGCAGCCAAACCCTGGCGGTGAGGGCTGTCGCCGATTTGGCGTCCTTGCCGTTATCCTGAAGACTCTAAAGGAGCACTTTCGCATGCAGCACACCCTTCATGTCACCGCAGTCGTGGCCACCGCAGACGCAGACCTTGCGCCGGGTGCCTACCGTGGTCCCTCTCTTCATGCAGTAGCCTGGTTCTTGCGCCCGTGGTGGGTCCTCGCGTTCTTTCTCCTCGCGCTCCTGGCCGCCTCACCGAGCAACGCCGCCATGGGTGACCCATCGCCCAACGATCCGCCCTGGCTGACCACCGCTCGCGCCGATCTCAAGGCACAGCGCTTTGAGCAGATGGCCGCCGCCCTGCGTGCGGCCAACGCCGTGGAAAGCGCCGATTGGCACAACCTGCTGGGCTACGCCTTGCGCAAGAAGTCGCCGCCCGACCTCGCCGATGCCGAAGTGCACTACAAGCGTGCCCTGGAGATCGAGCCCCGGCACCGTCTTGCTCTGGAGTATTACGGCGAACTGTTCCTCATGAAAGGCGACCTCGCCGGGGCTGAAGCCATGCTGGCCCGGCTGGACAAGGCCTGCCGCTTCGGCTGCGAGGAGTACCGAGACCTCAAGGCGGCCGTCGCCCGCCACAAGGCGCAGGCGGGCAAAGGCAAGTAAAGCTCACCCGGGACGCACGAAAGGGACCTGTCCATGCTCAGCGACGATCAGGCCATGGCCTACATGCACAAGCTGCTGACAGCCATGGCCCAGGCCGGGGGGTCAGACCTGTTCATCTCGGCCGGCTCGGCGCCCACGATGAAGGCCCACGGAGCACTCACCCCGCTGTCACAGCAGAAACTGCATCCCGACGTCACGCGGGTGCTGGCGCGCTCCATCATGAGCGACCGCCAGCGCGTCGAGTTCGACCGCGACATGGAGTCCAACTTCGCGATCGTCGTGCCTGAGGTGTCGCGCTTCCGGGTCAATGTCTACGTGCAGCAGACGCACGTGGCGATGGTCATCCGCACCATCGCCAACGAGATCCCCAACGCCGACAAGCTCGGGCTGCCGGAGGTGGTCAAGGAGCTCATCCTGAGCAAGCGCGGGCTGCTGCTCATCGTGGGGGGTACAGGTTCAGGCAAGTCCACCACCCTGGCCGCGCTGATCGACCACCGCAACGCCACCACGCCCGGGCACATCATCACGGTGGAGGATCCCATCGAGTACATCCACGAGCCCAAGAAGTCGCTGATCAGTCACCGCGAGGTGGGCGTTGACACGCACTCTTGGGAGGCCGCGCTCAAGAACACGCTTCGCCAGGCCCCGGACGTCATCCTCATGGGCGAGATACGCGACCGCGAGACCATGGAGCATGCGATCACTTTCTCCGAGACAGGCCACCTGTGCCTGGCCACGCTGCACGCCAACAGTGCCAACCAGGCCATCGACCGCATCATCAACTTCTTCCCCGAGGAACGCCGACCCCAGCTGCTGATGGACCTGTCGGCGAACCTGCGCGGCATCGTTTCGCAGCGCCTGATCCGCACCGAGGACGGCACCGGGCGAAAGGCGGCCATCGAGATCCTCGTCAACACGCCCACCATTGCCGACAAGATCTTCAAGGGCCTGTTCCACGAGATCAAGCCGCTGATGGAGCGCGGCCGCGAGTCCGGCATGCGCACCTTCGACTGGGCCTTGTTCGATCTCTACAACCGGGGTTTCATCTCCTACGACGAGGCGCTGCGCAATGCTGATTCGTCCAACGAACTGCGTCTGAACATCAAGCTGCGCAGCCAACGTGGCGCGCCCTCGGCAGGCATCGGTGCGGATGCCGAACTCACGTTTGACTACGGTGTGAGTGCGGCGCCTGACCTCGACAAGGCTCGCAAGCAGGAACTGGAGCGGCAGGCGCAGCGCCGGCGCGAGTTCGAGAACAAGCAAGCCGAGGCGCGACGCCTAGGCTAGTTCCGTCCTTGTGCACCCCGCACGATCTGTCAGATCAGGCCAGAAGCACAACAGCCCGCCAAGCGGAACCTGGCGGGCTGTTGCGACTGTTGTCTTGGTGGCGCTTCAGGGATTCGAACCCCGGACCTGCGGATTATGATTCCGTCGCTCTAACCGGCTGAGCTAAAGCGCCTGAAGCTGCGGATTATAGCGGCCGTCTGGCCACTCCGGCCCAGGTCTGGAACCGCATGTCCCTGTTCAGTTTCTTCAAGAAAAAGGCTCCTCCCGCAAGCGAGGCCCAAGGCAGCACGGCCTCGATCGAAGCGCTGCGGCGCCCCGGGATCGCGGAGCCGGCCCAGCCTGCGACCGAATCGAGCTTGGGGCAGCCCGAGCCCGACGCCGAGCGCGGGGGGTGGCTCGGCCGCCTGAAACTGGGCTTGCGCAAGACGGGCCAGGGCATCGCCCAGGTGTTCACCGGCACGCGGATCGACGATGCGCTGTACGAGGAACTGGAATCGGCACTGCTCATGGCGGATGCGGGTCTGCCGGCCACACAGCAGTTGCTGGCAGACCTGAAACGCCGGGTCAAGGATACCAAGGCCACGGATCCTGCGGCGGTGAAGGCGTTGCTGGTAGACGCGCTGACGGATCTCTTGCAGCCTCTCCAGCAGCCGTTGCTGGTGGGGCAGGCCACCCCCACCGTCCTCATGGTCGTGGGCGTCAACGGCGCGGGCAAGACCACCAGCATCGGCAAGCTCACGCACCATCTGGCCGCTGACGGTCAGAAGGTGCTGCTGGCCGCAGCCGACACCTTCCGGGCCGCCGCGCGTGAGCAACTGGCGGTCTGGGGAGACCGCAACCGCGTGGACATCGTCAGCCAGCAAGGGGGTGATCCGGCAGCGGTGAGTTTTGATGCGGTGACGGCCGGTCGAGCGCGTGGATGTGACGTGGTGATCGCCGACACGGCCGGACGCCTGCCCACCCAGCAGCACCTGATGGAAGAGCTCAAGAAGATTCGCCGCACCATCGCCAAGGCGCAGGAGGGCGCGCCGCACGAGGTGCTGCTGGTGGTGGACGGCAACACGGGGCAGAACGCGCTGGCCCAGGTCAAGGCCTTTGATGCCGCCGTGCAGGTCACGGGCTTGATCGTCACCAAGCTGGATGGCACGGCCAAGGGCGGCGTGCTGGCCGCCATCGCCCGCTGGAGCACCTCCGAGGGCCGGCCGCTGGCGGTCTACTTCATCGGGGTGGGTGAGAAGCTGGAGGACCTGCAGACCTTCGATGCACGGGAGTTCGCGCAGGCCCTGGTGCAGTGAGCGGCGGTGGCTGGGCCTCCGCGCTGCCAGCGCCGAGTGATGAATGCGCTCAGCGCGGCATGCCGGGCATGCCGGGGAAGCCGCCGCCCATGCGGCGCATCATCTTCATCAGGCCGCCGCCCTTCATCTTCTTCATCATGTCGCGCATCTGCTCGAACTGGTTGAGCATGCGGTTGACCTCCTGCACCTGCACGCCCGCGCCGGTGGCGATGCGGCGCTTGCGCGAGGCCTTGATGAGCTCGGGCTTGCGCCGCTCCAGCGGCGTCATCGAGCAGATGATGCCCTCCATGCGCCGCACGTCGCGCTCGGCCTTGCCGAGATCAGCGCCGGCCGCCCGCGAGGCCAGCTGCGAGGGCAGCTTGTCCATCAGCCCGGCCAGGCCGCCCATGTTCTTCATCTGGGAGATCTGCGACAGGAAGTCGTTCAGGTCGAAGGCGTCGCCGCTCTTGACCTTGTCGGCCAGCTTCTGGGCGGCCGCGATGTCCACGCCCTTTTGCACTTCCTCGACCAGCGCGACGATGTCGCCCATGCCCAGGATGCGCCCGGCGTGGCGCTCGGCGTCAAAGGCCTCCAGGCCGTCGATCTTCTCCGAGATGCCGGCGAACTTGATCGGCACGCCGGTGATCTGGCGTACGGACAGCGCCGCGCCACCGCGGGAGTCGCCGTCCAGCTTGGTCAGCACCACGCCCGTCAGGGGCAGGGCGTCCTTGAAGGCGCGGGCGGTGTTGATGGCGTCCTGGCCCTGCATGGCGTCCACGACGAACAAGGTCTCCACCGGGTTCAGCGCCGCGTGCAGCTGGCGGATCTCGGCCATCAAGGCCTCGTCGATCGCCAGCCGGCCGGCGGTGTCCACCAGCAGAACGTCGAAGTAGTGGCGCCGGGCATGGTCCAGCGCCGCCCGCGCGATGTCGGCGGGTTTCTGGTCCGGCGCGCTCGGGAACCACTCGGCCCCGGCCTGCGCCGTCACGGTCTTCAACTGCTCGATGGCCGCAGGCCGGTACACGTCGGCCGAGACGGTCAGCACCTTCTTGCGACGCTTCTGGATCAGGTGCCGAGCCAGCTTGGCCGTGGTGGTGGTCTTGCCGGCACCTTGCAGGCCGGCCATCAGCACGACTGCCGGGGGCTGCGTGGCCAGATCCAGATCGGCCACCCCGTCGCCCATGGTGGCGGCCAGTTCCTTGTGCACGATGCCCACCAGGGCCTGGCCGGGGTTGAGCGAGCCAGCCACCTCCTGGCCCAGGGCCTTGTCCTTGACCCGGGCGATGAAGTCGCGCACCACGGGCAGCGCCACGTCCGCCTCGAGCAGCGCCATACGAACTTCGCGCAGCATGTCCTGCACGTTGGCTTCGGTGATGCGGGCTTGGCCCCGCATGGTCTTCACCAGGCGTGACAGGCGGTCGGTGAGGTTGGTGGCCATGGAATCGGCGTGCCCGAAGGCGCGGGGCAGCGCGGTGTCGGGTGGGGTGGCGGGAACCTTGTGCAAGCGCAGTGTCAAAGCGACACTGACCGTACACTGTATTGAATGATTCTATCGACCGGGATGCCGAGCGGATGGCCGCTGTTGCTGGCTGTGTTGGCCGTGACCGCCTACGCCGCGTCGTTGCTGGGCGGAAGCCCCCGGCTCGACCGGTTGGCCATGCCGGCTTTCGTGGTAGCGGTGGCGGCCCATGCAGCCATGCTGCTCAGCGAGATCGGCAGCCTCGGTTTTCACGATGCCGCCGCGCGCCTGGGGTTCGGCCCGGTGCTGTCGCTCACGGTGTGCCTGGTCCTGGCCATTCATGCGCTCGATGGTCGCTTCATCACCGTGCCCGTGGTCCGGCGTGTGTTGGCGCTTGTGGGTGCGGCCGCCGTGGTGGTGCAGGGCTTGTTTCCCGGAGAGGCGCGCGTACTGGGCTCTGCCTGGGCGCCGCTGCATTGGCTTCTGGGCGTGGCGAGCTACGGCCTCTTGGGCGCCGCGGTCCTTCATGGGGTGCTGCTCGATGCTGCAGAGCGCCGCTTGCGCCAGCGCAGAAGCCTTGCACCTGTGGTGGCAGGCATGCCCCTGCTGCAGATCGAGCGGATCACCTTCCGCTTCGTCGAGGCCGGCTTCGCGGTGCTGTCGGCGGCGATTGCCCTGGGCATCGTGACTTCGCCACAGTGGCGCTGGGACCACAAGACGGTGCTGTCCCTGCTGGGTTGGTCCATCTTCGCCCTTCTGCTGGCGGGCCGCCACGGCCGTGGCTGGCGCGGCCGCCATGCCACTCGCTGGCTGTACGCCGGGGCCTTGGTGCTGATGCTGGCCTACGTGGGCTCACGCTTCGTGCTGGAAGTGCTGCTGTCGCGGTCAGCGGCGTGAGGGCTTGGCACTCATGAAGTACTTGTTGGTGCTGGTCGTGGTGGTGGTGGGCATCTGGATGCTGGCCTCCCGCTTTCGCAAGCCCCCTGATCCTGGCCAAGGGCGGTCGACCGGACCTGCCACCGGCGGTTCGCCTCAGGCGACCTCAGCCGAAGATGGCGGGGCAGTCAAGGCAGTGCCCGGCCAGATGGTGGCCTGCTGTCGTTGCGGTGTGCACCTGCCCGCGGACGAGGCCGTTTTCGATGGGAAGCTGCCGTACTGCGGGCCGTTGCATCGGCAGGCTGGGCCGCGCTGAGAGCGGACGGTTCAGCCAGATGGCCGTGCCAGACGCAGGTCTCTCAGGTGCCGTTGATGGCAGCGGCGCCGTTGAAAACGGCGGGTCTTCCGATCCTTTGGGCACTGCCTCATGGTTCAGGGATGCTCCTGGGCAGGCCCGCGGAGACGGCACTGCCTCAAGGGTTCCGCGCCTGTCTGGAGCGTGGGGGTTGTGGCTCAATCCATTGTGGCTAGATTCGTTTTCAGCCGGGCCTTCGGCGAGTGCGCCTGTGTCCGGTGCTGGCTCGGCCGTCGGTCGTTCGCTATGGAGGATTTTTCGCACCTATCTCGTTGCTCGGGCAGTCGTGGGGGTGCTGTTGGCTGCCATGCAGTTTCTGGGGCTTGCCGAAGGGCACGCGCCCAGGGCGACGGCGCTGCTGATCAGTGGCTTGTACGCGCTCGAAGCTTCTGTGTTGCCAGCTTGGCTGTGGTCCCGTGGCCGCAACCGGTCCGTTGTCCGGCTGTCCCCTTCGGCCTGGATCGTCCTGACCATCGGTGCCGACCTTGTGGCCTTCATGATGCTTCTGGGCAACGAATCTGCGGCCGGACTCAATCACGGCGCCCTGCTGGTGTTGCCCGTGCTGATGGCCGGCGTGTTGATGTCACGCTCTGGAGCGCTGGCCATCGCTGCCATCGTGGCAACCGTGTTGCTGTTCGACGCTTGGGTGCTCGGCCCCAGGGCACCAGCCGCGCCGTCGGCCTTGCTGGGATCACTGCTGGCCGGCATGGGGCTGCTGACCATTGCGTGGCTGGCGGGCGAGCTTGCCTCTCGTCTGCGGAGGGAGGAGAGAGCTGCGGTGGACAGCCAGGAAAGAGCCCGCCAGCAAGCCGGCTTGAACCAACTGGTCATCCAGGAGCTCAGCGAGGGTCTGTTGGTGATCGACCGGCATCGACGCGTGCAGGCAGTCAACCCCTCGGCACAACTTCTCTTGGGGCTGCCCGCAGGGGACCAAGCTCCCGAAGGTGATCTGCTCGGCTCTGTGCCTTCATGGTCGCCTTTGCTGCGTGCGGTGGAGCGGGCACATGCCGAGGGGGCATGGCCTGCGGGAGGGCGCGTCGTATCGTGGCCTGATGGGTCTCATGGTGCGGCAGGGCTGACGAAGGTGCGTGTGCGCCTGCGGTTTACGCGCCAAGCGGGAGCCGCCCGCACTCCCAGGCCGGAGGGCCCCGAGCATGACCTCTGTGTACTGCTTCTTGAGGACGAGCGTATCGTTCAGGTGCGCGTCCAGCAGGAAAAGCTCGCTGCCATGGGCCGGGTGTCAGCGGGCATCGCTCACGAGATCCGAAATCCTCTGGCCGCCATCGCACAGGCCAACGAACTGCTGTCTGAAGACAGGATGAGCCGGTCGCAGGAGCGACTCGTATCGATCATCGCGGACAACGTGGTCCGGTTGCGGCGCCTCGTGGATGACGTCCTGGAGTCCTTGCCCACGGGTGTGGGCCAGGCTGGCCCCATGAACGTGGTGGAGCTCGTGAGCACCGTGGTGGACGAGTGGCGCGGCACGGTAGGCGTCGTGCCCGGTGTGTTGGAGCTGAACCTGCGTTCGCGACAGGCCCAAGTCTGGTTCGACCCTGAGCACCTCCGTCGCATTCTGGTGAACCTGCTGGACAATGCTTACAGGTACTCGTCGCGCGAAGCCCGAGCAATCACTTTGACGGTAGATCTGGGCCTGGGTGATGGCGTGGTGCTGATGGTGAGCAACGATGGCCCCCCCATCTCCGCCGACGTCGAGATGCACCTGTTCGAACCTTTCTTCTCCACCCGCAGCCGGGGTTCCGGCCTGGGCCTGTACCTCTGCAGGGAGTTGTGCGAGCGGCACGGCGCGGACATCCGCCATGTGCGGCTCGACCCGCGCCAGCGGCATGCCACCGCCTTCGTCGTGCTGTTGCCAGGTCTGTCAGCCGCATCTTCTGGTTGGGGTTCGCTCTGATGGCTTCGGGTCCGCACCGACTGCTGGTCGTTGACGACGAGCCAGACCTGCTGACGCTGTACGAGCTGACCCTGCTTCGCGAGGGGCACGACGTGGAGTGCGCCGGCTCGGTGCAAGAGGCGATGCAGGCACTGCAGCGCCGGACCTTTCACCTGGTGATCACCGACATGCGGCTGCCCGACGGGCAGGGCATCGAATTGTTGCGTCACGTTGAAGCGGCCGGCCGCAGTGAGAAGGTGATCGTCATCACCGCCTACGGCATTGCCCAGACGGCCGTTGAAGCCTTGAAGGCGGGTGCCTTCGATTACCTCACCAAGCCCGTGGACCTGCGGCAGTTCCGGTCGGTGGTGGCCGCGGCGCTGGGGCAGTCGGCGCCACAGTCGCCGGCCCCGAGTCCCACCCCGCTGTCCCGGCCCGATCAGCTGATGTCCGCATTGCGGCCCGGGATGGCTCGCCTGGTGGGGAACTCGCCCGCCATGAGCCATGTGCGGATGCTGGTGGACAAGGTCTCGCGCAGCATGGCACCCGTGATGGTGACGGGGGAGTCCGGCACTGGCAAGGAACTCGTTGCGCGTGCTATCCACCTGGCCTCCGCCCGCGCGGCTGGGCCCTTTGTGCCCGTGAACTGCGGCGCCATTCCCGAAGCCCTCCTGGAGGCCGAGTTCTTCGGTTACCGCAAAGGTGCGTTCACCGGTGCCACGGAAGATCGGCCCGGCTTTTTTCAGGCGGCGCAAGGCGGCACCTTGTTCCTCGATGAGATTGGCGACCTGCCTCTCCTGATGCAGAGCAAGCTCCTTCGTGCCATCCAGGAGCGCAGCGTGCGGCCCCTGGGTGCCACCGCGGAAGTGCCCTGCAACGCCCGCATCGTCAGCGCGACCCACCGCGACCTGCCGCTTGAAGTGCAGGCCGGTCGATTCCGCCAGGACCTCTTCTTCCGCCTCAACGTCATCCACATCCCGGTGCCGGCGCTGCGCGACCGGCTCATGGACCTGGCCCCGATCTGCGAGGACATCCTGCAGCGCATCTGCAGTGACAGCGGCATTCACCCGCCGCCGCGCGTGAGTGAAGAGGCCTTGGCACACCTGCGTTTGCATGATTTCCCGGGCAACGTCCGTGAACTGGAGAACATGCTGCACCGTGCGCTGGCCATGTCCTCTGCGGAGTCCATCGGTGTGGAGGAGTTGGGTGCTCAGACGCGGCCTGCTCCGGTGGCTGAGGCAACGGAGATGCAACCCTCGTCACCGCTCGTGGTCAATCTGCCTGAAGAGGTGCCCGTGGCCGCGGCGCCTGCGGTTCCGCTTTCGCCTGCCGTGGACGAACTCCCGGTCAGCCTGGAGGCCTATTTGGACAGCGTCGAGCGTGCCATCCTCGAGCAGGCCCTGGCAAGGCATCGGTTCAACCGGACGGCCGCCGGTGCGAGCCTGGGCCTGTCGCTGCGCCAGATGCGCTACCGCATGGCACGGCTGGGCATCGGCGTGGATTCGGACACTTCTGACGCGACCTGATGGCAATCAGGGAAAACACAGCGCTACACCACCGGTAGTGCCTTGAGTGCTTCGGCGACACCATATATAGTGTTCGCTAATCCACCATACGTTTTCCGGGCTGCCCTTCGCACAGTGGCGGCCAGGTTTGCTACAGCCCATGAGGAGCCGCATGCAGTCCGTTGCCCTTTCCAGCCATGAAGCGTTCGTTCCGATGCCGGCGCGCGCCGCGTCCGCCACGGCGACGTCGGCCTACACGGCTTATCAGATCATCCGCCGAAACGGCGCAGTCGTGTCCTTCGAGCCCAGCAAGATTGCGGTGGCGCTGATGAAGGCCTTCCTTGCAGTGCATGGCACCCAGGGCGCGGCGTCAGCCAGCGTGCGCGAAACGGTCGACGGGCTGACGGAAGCCGTGGTGCGCGCGCTGTTGCGTTCCCGTCCAGGTGGCGGTACGTTCCATATCGAGGATGTACAGGACCAGGTGGAGCTGGGCCTGATGCGTGGCGGCCACCACGAGGTGGCGCGGGCCTATGTGCTGTACCGGGACCGCAGGGCCCAGGAGCGCGCGCGGCAATCGGCACCTGCCGAACCCAGGATGCCGCAGTTCCATGTCACCGACCGGGGCCAGCGGGTGGCCCTTGACCTGTCGGCCTTGACGCGTCTGGTGCAGCAGGCATGCGAAGGCCTGGGTGCCGACGTGTCCGCCGAGCCGATCCTGGCCGAGACGATGCGCAATCTGTACGACGGGGTGCCCATCGACGAGGTCTACAAGGCCGCCATCCTGGCCGCACGCACCTTGCTCGAGCGTGAGCCGGCCTACACCCGCGCCACGGCCCGACTGCTGATGCACACCATCCGGCGCGAGATCTTGGGCGCCGAGGTGGATGCGGCCGACATGGCCACGGCCTATGCCGACTACTTCCCCAGCTTCGTGAAGAAGGGCGTCCAAGCCGAGCTGCTCGACGACAAGCTGCTCCAGTTCGATCTGTCGCGCCTGGCCACAGCCCTGAAGCCGGAGCGCGACCTGCAGTTCGACTATCTGGGCCTGCAGACGCTGTACGACCGCTACTTCCTGCACATCGAAGAACAGCGCATCGAGATGCCCCAGGCCTTCTTCATGCGGGTGGCCATGGGCTTGTCGCTCAATGAAGTCGACCGTGAGGCCCGGGCCATCGAGTTCTATGAGGTGTTGTCCAGTTTCGACTTCATGTCCAGCACGCCCACGCTGTTCAATTCCGGCACCCGACGTTCCCAGTTGTCCAGTTGCTATCTCACCACGGTAGCGGACGATCTGGACGGCATTTACGAGGCGCTGAAGGAGAACGCGCTGTTGTCAAAGTTCGCGGGTGGCCTGGGAAATGACTGGACACGCGTGCGCGCGCTGGGTTCATACATCAAGGGCACCAACGGCAAGAGTCAGGGCGTGGTGCCCTTCCTGAAGGTCGTGAACGATACGGCCGTGGCGGTCAATCAGGGGGGCAAGCGTAAGGGCGCGGTGTGCTCCTACCTGGAGAGCTGGCACCTGGACATTGAGGAGTTCCTCGAACTTCGCAAGAACACCGGTGACGACCGTCGCCGCACCCATGACATGAACACGGCGAACTGGATTCCCGACCTGTTCATGAAGCGCGTGGCGGAGGACGGTGACTGGACCCTGTTCTCTCCGTCGACCTGTCCTGACCTGCACGACCTCTTCGGTCAGGCCTTCGAGCAGGCCTACACCGCTTACGAGGCCAAGGCCGATCGCGGCGAGATCAAGCTCTTCAAGCGCATGCCGGCGCGAAGCCTGTGGCGCAAGATGCTGACCATGCTGTTCGAGACGGGCCATCCTTGGATCACCTTCAAGGATGCCTGCAACGTGCGCAGCCCGCAGCAGCATATCGGTGTGGTGCACTCCAGCAACTTGTGCACCGAGATCACCCTCAACACCAGTGACACCGAAATCGCGGTGTGCAACCTCGGCTCGGTCAACCTGGTCCAGCATCTGACGGACGGACCGGACGGAAGCAAGACGATCGATCAGGTGAAGTTGCAGAAGACGGTGTCGACTGCCATGCGCATGCTCGACAACGTCATTGACATCAACTATTACGCGGTCAAGAAGGCGCGCGATTCCAATCTGCGTCACAGACCTGTCGGGCTGGGCATCATGGGCTTCCAGGACTGCCTCTACCAACTGCGCGTGCCCTACGCCAGTCAGGCAGCCGTGGAGTTTGCTGATCGCTCGATGGAAGCCGTGTGTTTCCACGCCTATTGGGCCTCCACCGATCTGGCACAGGAGCGCGGGCGGTACTCCAGCTACCGTGGCTCGCTGTGGGACCAGGGGGTGCTGCCCATCGACTCTCTGGACCTGCTGGCCCGTCATCGCGGCGGGCATGTGGAGGTGGACCGCTCGTCCACCATGGACTGGAACGCCCTGCGCGAGCGCATCGCCCAGCACGGCATGCGCAACAGCAACTGCGTGGCCATTGCGCCCACGGCCACCATCTCCAACATCATCGGCGTGGACGCCTCCATCGAGCCTTGCTTCGGCAACATCTCGGTCAAGTCCAACCTCTCCGGCGAGTTCACAGTGGTGAATGAGTACCTCGTGCGCGACCTCAAGCGACTGGGCCTGTGGGACAGCGTGATGGTGTCCGACCTCAAGCACTTCGACGGTTCGCTGCGCCGGATCGATCGCGTGCCCGAGGAACTCAAGCAGTTGTACGCC
>JBILSM010000151.1:0-6233 GCA_044372085.1 Rubrivivax sp. | reverse complement strand
ATGCGTTGCGCCACCAGCAGCGGGCCGTAGGGCGGCTCGGGGTTGGGGTGCAGCTGGCTGGTGAAGCCCAGCGCCGCCAGGCTGGGGGCGATCTCGCCTTCCAGGTAAGCGTTCAACGCCGGGCCCGAGGCCGGGTCCTGGCTTTCGGTGCGGATGGCCACGCGCCGCGCCAGGTCGGCCACAAAGGCGCCGCTGTCGAAGTGGTGGCCGGCTGCGGCCACGGCGGAGGCGCGTCCGTCCGCCTGTGCGGTGGCAGAAAGGGTCATCAGCGCGCGCTCAGTCCGCAGACTTGCCCAGCAGCGTGAAATGCTCCACCACCGGCGGCTGGGCGAAGAAGGGCCCGACGATCGCGCGCCACTCGGGGAACAGCGGGCCTTGACGGAAGCCCACGGTATGGTCTTCCAGGGTGTCCCAGAAGATCATGAGCAGGTAGCGCTCGGGGCTTTCCACGCCCTTGTTCACCTTCCAGCCCTGAAAGCCCTTGGCGCGATTGGCGACGGTGGTCAGTCCGCGCTGGATGGCCTCGTCAAAGGCGGCCTGCTGGCCGGGGTGGATGCGTATGTCGGCGAGTTCGAGGATCATGGCTTTCCTAGGTTGAAAGAGGGGTGAGGTGGGGCGTGGCGGCCTGGCGGCGCAGCACCACGGGCCGCCCACCATGGCGGCGCTTGCTCATCCAGGCCGCCAGGGCGGAGTCGAGATAGTCGGCATGGCCGGGGAACCAACGCGCCAGTTCGTCAGCAAAGGAACGCACCACGTCGCACCGGCCCAAGGAGGTGTACAGGGCCTGCACCTCCTGCAGCGACTGCAGCACCGCGGCGTGCTCCTTCTGGTGGCAGTCACGAGGGGGGAAGCCCGTCGCCTCCATCCAGGCGTCCTCGGTGCTGAAGTGTCGCCGCGCGTGCGCCTCGAACGCGGCCAGGTGCGCGCCCAGTGCCTCGTCGGTCGCATGCTGAAGCCGCCCGACCAACTCCACGAACTCCCGGTGCTCGGCGTCCATCTCGGGGTAGCCGAGCAGGAGGGCGTCAGTCCAGGGCAGCGATGGCGCAGGGTTGGGGGTCATGCCAGATGAGCTTACCCGGCCCTCTTGAGCCCGGCCTGTGGAGCGGTCGCTGGTTCAGCTCACATCCTGCAACCACGCCCCGGATCGGCCAGGGCCTTGACGGCCACGCCGGTGACGACGTTGTAGTTGCCCTTGACCTCGCGGATGTAGAAGTCCTGCGTGGGGTTGTGCTGGGCGCTCAAGGTGAACTTGCCGCGCGGGCTGTCGATCTGGGCCTTCTTCATGGCGGCGATCAGGGCGTCGCGCTTCTTGTCGTCACCGTTCACGGCCTTCAGGCCGGCGGCCAGCATCTGCGCAGCGTCGTAGCCCTGCATGGCGTAGACGTCGGGGTTGGCCTTGTAGGTGACGGCGAACTTGTTGCGGAAGGCGTTGTTGCGCGGGGTCTCGATGTTGTCGCCGTAGTGCAGTGCAGTGATCAGGCCCTGGGCCGAGGCACCCTGGGCTTCCAGCGTGCCGTCGGTCAGGAAGCCCGAGCCCAGCAGCGGGATGGTGCGGCGCAGGCCGGCAGCGTCATAGTCCTTCACGAACTTGACGGCGCCACCACCGGCGAAGAAGGCGAACACGACGTCAGGCTTCTGCGCCGCGATCTCGGTCAGCAGGGCCTGGAACTCGACGTTGGGGAAGGGCAGGTTCAAGTCTTTCATGACCTTGCCGCCGCCCTTTTCGAAGGCCTCGGTGAAGCCCTTGACCGTCTCGGAACCCGCGGCGTAGTTCCAGGTGATGGTCATGGCGCGCTTGTAGCCCTTCTGCGCGGCAATCACGCCCGTGGCGAAGCCGGGCTGCCAGTTGCTGAAGCTGGAGCGGAAGATGTTGGGTGCGCACTGCGCGCCGGTGATGGCGTCGGCCCCGGCGTTGGGCACGATCAGCAGGGTCTTGCTGTCCTTGGCGGCGCGCGCCATGGCCAACGCCACGCCGGAGTGCACGGTGCCCACGATCACGTCGACCTGGTCACGCTTGATGAGCTTGTTGACGTTGTCGGTGGCCTTGGAGGGGTCACTTTCATCGTCTACCTTGAAGTACTGCAGCGTGCGCCCGCCGAGCTTGCCGCCTTGCTCTTCCACGTGGAGCTTGAAGCCCTTTTCGATCATGTCGCCCAGCGCTGCAAAGGTGCCGGTGGCCGGCAGCATGAAGCCCACCTTGAGCGGGGCCTGGGTCTGGGCCTGGGAGGCGGTAGCGGCTAGGACGAGTGCACCGGCCAGGGCGGTGAGGGCGAAGCGGTTGCGCATGGGGGACTCCTGAAAAAGAATGGGGTCGTCAAACCCGGAAGTGTCGCGCAGCTTGCCCGCCACGCCCCGGTTCACGCAATCGGGGCTTCCACCAGCGCCTGGGCTTCCATCAGCAGCACGCCGCCCGGCCCCTGCGCCCACAGTCGCACCGTGGTGCCGTCCCCGCCCGGCTGACCGGTTGCCATGGCCGGCTGGCCGTGCAGTTCCAGCACATCACCGTCGAAGCAGGGGTAGCGTGCCTTGAAACTGAAGGCGTGCACCCGGGCCGCCGGCTGCTGGCGGTGCAGCAGGTCCAGCAGCAGCGTGGCGATCAGCGGGCCATGCACTACCAGGCCCGGGTAGCCCTCGGTCTGCGTCACGTGGCGGCGGTCATAGTGGATGCGGTGGCCGTTGAAGGTCAGGGCCGAGTAGCGGAACAGCAGCACCTCGTCGGGCACCAGGCGGCGCTGCCAGTGCGCGAGGCTGGGGTCGGGCGCCGGTGCGGGCTCGCCCGCGGGCGCTTTCGCGTCGCGCGCCGGTTCCTCGCGGTAGACGATGTCGTGCCACTCGCGCAGCGCCGGCCCGGCCCCGCCGGCTGCGGTGAACTCGTGCCGCACCGTGACGAAGACCAGGGCGCCGCTGCGGCCCTGGCGCTCGTTCACGGCCTCGATGGTGGAGACGCGCTGCACCTGCTCGCCCACGCGCAGGGGTGAGAGGAATTCGAAGCGGCTGCCCGCCCACATGCGCCGTGGCAGGGGCACGGGCGTCAGAAAGCCACCGCGCCGCGCATGCCCGTCGGGCCCGATGTCGCAGGCCCGGTGAAGCGGCAGGAAATACAACCAGTGCCACAGCGGTGGCAGCGGCGTGCCGTCGGGGACGGGGGTGGGTTCGTGGTCCAGCGTGGCAGCCAAGGCCTTCACCGGGGTGGGGTGCAGCAGGTCCTCGCTCACCTCCTGGCGGCCCACCCAGTCCTGCAGCCGCGGCGGGGGCGGCGCTGCCGCACCAGGGGCGCTGGAACCGTCAGCCTGCTCCAAGGTGGGCAGGCTGTTCGGGGCGGTGGGTTCGGTCAAGACACCGTCTCCCCTTCAGGCCCCGCTTCGGGGTGCAGGCCGCGCGTGCGGGCCATCAGCCGTGTCATGCCCAGCAGCGAGTCCAGGTGCGGCGTGGGCACCTCCAGCCGCCGCCCCACCTCGCACACCGCGCCCAGCAGCGCGTCGATCTCCAGGGGCCTGCCGGCCTCGGTGTCCTGCAACATGGAGGTGCGAAAGGCCCCCAGCTTGCGCGTGAGCTCGTGCCGCTGCTCGGGGTGCTGCTCGATGGGGATGCCGAAGCGCGCGCCGATCTCGCGCGCCTCCAGCATCATGGCGTTGAGGTAGGCGCGCACCAGGCTGTCGTCCAGGATGCGGTCGCCCGTGGCGCCGGTCAGGGCGGAGATCGGGTTCATGGTCATGTTGCCCCACAGCTTGAACCAGATCTCGCGCTGGATGCGCGGGCTGGTCTCGACCACGAACCCACCACGCGTCAGCAGGTTGCCCACCTGCTGCAGGCGCGGGCTGTCGCCACCTGCGGGCTCGCCCAGGATCAGGCGGTTGCCGAAGGCGTGGCTCACCACGCCTGGCGCTGCCGTCCCCGCACTCAGGTGCACCACGCAGCCCAGCACGCGATCGGTGGGGATGTGGGCGCGGATCCGGTCTCCCGGGTCCACAGTCGCCAGACGCAGCCCGTGGGCGGCCCCGCTGAGGTGATCGAAGAACCACCAGGGGATGCCGTTCATGGCCACCAGCACGGTGGTGCGGTCGTCGCTCAGCGCCTGTACCGCCGGGGCCACGGCGCCCAGCGCCGGTCCCTTGACGGACACCACGACGAGGTCCTGCACGCCCAGGACTTCGGGCTGATCACTGGCGCGGATGGGCTGCACCACCACCGCGCCACCGGCCTGCTCGATGCGCAGGCCGTCGCGCTGCAGCGCGGCCAGGGTGGCGCCGCGCGCCAGCACCGACAAGGCCAGGTCTTCCTGCCCCAGGCGGCTCCCCAGCCATCCCGCCACCAGGCCGCCTACGGCTCCAGCGCCTACCACACACACTTTCATTTCGCCATCTCCATCGACAGTTCTGTGGGCGCTCATTCAGGTCGGCGAGCACTCGTAGCCATAATCAATCTATGTTTTTGTTATCCAAGGCATTCTGACGGTGAATTCCACTTCTCCCGATTCCGTCACCCTGGCGCCTACGCGCTTGATCGACAGTCAACACCCCGGGATCCAAGGGTTTTCCCGCAAGCACGCCCTGGGCGCTGACGACCGCGAGCGCGCCGTGGCTCTCTACTACGCCGTGCGTGACAGCTTTCGCTACGACCCCTACCGCATCGATCTTTCGGTGGAAGGCATGCGCGCCAGCCATGTGCTGGAGATCGGCGTGGGCTGGTGCGTGACCAAGGCGGCCCTGCTGTGCGCCGCAGCGCGTGCGGCCGGCATCCCGGCCCGGGTGGGCTATGCGGACGTGCGCAACCACCTCAGCACGGAGCGCATGCGCCAGACCATGAAGACCGACCTGTTCGTCTGGCACGGCTACACCGAACTGTGGCTGGACGGCGCCTGGGTCAAGGCCACGCCGGCCTTCAACATCGAGCTGTGCGACCGCTTCGGCCTGCTGCCGCTGGAGTTCGACGGCCGCTCGGACTCGCTGTACCACCCCTTTGACAAAGCCGGCCACCGGCACATGGAGTACGTGCGCGAACATGGCAGCTTCGACGACATGCCGCTGGCGCGCATCGTCGAAGACTTCGACCGCGTGTACCCGGGCATGGTGGCTGCGTCCAACCCGCTGAAGTCCGCCAGCTTCGAGGCCGACGTAGGGCGCGAGGTCGGCTGAAGCCGGGGTAAGCCAGCCCCGTCGGCCGTTCTTCCCATCGGCCGACCTTCCCGACCTTCCATTCGGTCGACTTGAAATCCCCGCCGGCCGCCCCCATACCCGCCTTTCCGTCCGGAATACCGCCGGCATCGCCATTTCTCCGGCACGACCACCATTCAACCGTCAAAGCACATGGACAAGAAGACCCATTCCTTCCAGGCCGAGGTCCAGCAGATCCTGCACCTCGTCACCCACTCGCTGTACTCCAACAAGGAGATCTTCCTGCGCGAGCTGGTTTCCAACGCCTCCGACGCCTGCGACAAGCTGCGCTTCGAGGCCCTGGACAACGCCGCCTTGTATGAAGACGCGCCCACTCTGGAGGTGCGCGTCTTCTTCGACGCGCAGGCCAAGACCCTGACCATCCGCGACAACGGCATCGGCATGAGCGCCGACGAGGCCATCGCGCACCTGGGCACCATTGCCAAGAGCGGCACGCGCGAGTTCATGTCCAAGCTGGAAGGCGACCAGAAGAAGGACGCCAACCTGATCGGCCAGTTCGGCGTGGGCTTCTACTCGGGCTTCATCGTGGCCGACCGCATGACGGTGGAATCCCGCCGCGCCGGCCTGAGCGCCGACCAGGGCGTGCGCTGGAGCAGCACCGGCACGGGCGATTTCGAGGTTGAGACCATCGCCAAGCCCGCGCGCGGCACGGATGTGATCCTGCATCTGCGCGAGGACGAGGCGGAGTTCCTTTCCTCCTGGAAGCTCAAGTCCATCATCAGCAAGTACTCCGACCACATCTCGCTGCCCATCCTGATGAAGAAGGAAGAGTGGGACGCCGAGGCCAAGCAGCAGGTGGTCCGCGACGAGTGGGAAACGGTGAACAAGGCCGCCGCCTTGTGGGCCCGCAGCAAGAGCGATGTCACCGACGCCGAGTACCAGGCGTTCTACAAGCAGATCAGCTACGACAGCGAGGCCCCGCTGGCCTACACCCACAACCGCGTGGAAGGCCGCACCGAGTACACGCAGTTGCTGTACGTGCCGGCCAAGGCGCCGTTCGACCTGTGGAACCGCGACAAGCGTGGCGGCGTGAAGCTGTACGTCAAGCGCGTGTTCATC
>JBILSM010000056.1:0-19152 GCA_044372085.1 Rubrivivax sp. | reverse complement strand
TGCCTTTGCAGGTCAGGTAGGCGATCCGGTCCAGCCCCTTTTCACCCATGGCACGCAGGGCGGGGAACAGCGTGCCGATGGTCTTGCCGATGCCCGTGGGGGCCTGCGCCAGCAGGTGGCCGCCACCGGCCAGCGCGCGGTAGGTGGCTTCGGCCAGGCTGCGCTGGCCCTGACGGAAGGCGCCCGGCGGAAAAGCCAGGGCGCGCAGCGCCGGGTCACGCGCCTGGCGGTGGGCGGCCTCCTGCTCGGCCCAATGCTCGAAGGCGGCGCAGCGCTGCAGCAGGCCCTGTTCCAGTTCGGCCGCGCCGAACACCTGGAACATCTCGCTCTCGGTCTGGCTGACGATGTCGAAGTACACCAGGGCCAGCGCCAGTTCCTCCACACCGCGTGCGCGGCAGAACAGGGCGCCGTAGGTCAGCAGTTGCGCCCAGTGCAGGTGGCGGCGGTTCTCGGGGATGTCCTCGGGCTGGCCGCGAATGGTCTTCACCTCCTCCAGGCAGCGGCGACGCGGGTCGTAGCCGTCGGCCCGGCCGCGCACGCGCAGCGGGCCACACACGGTTTCCAGCGGCACCTCCGTTTCGTAGTCCAGCGAGCGCCGGCTGGCCACGATGGACTGGCCCTGCAGGCCTTCCAGCGCGGTGGCGGCCGGGGTGAAACGGCGGTCCAGATCGCCGCGCTTGGCCGTGAACTCGCACAGGCCGCGCACCGAGACGGTGTAGGCCCAGGCAGGCCCGCCTGCCGCCGCCGTCGGCGCGGCCCCGTCTGCGGCCAGCGGCTCAGCCACGCGGGTCGATGCGTTCCAGCGCCTGCGCCACCTCGGCTGCCCGGACGGGGCGCACCAGCCGGCAGACCTCCTGCCCGTCACGCAGGAAGACCAGCGTGGGCCAGAGCTTCACGCCGAACTGCCGCCCCAGCCGCCGCCCCGGCCCGTCTTCCACCTTCAGGTGCCGGACCGCAGCGTGCCCTTCCAGGGCCTGCAACACCACCGGCCCGGCCGCCCGGCAGTGGCCGCACCAGTTGGTACCGAAGTCCAGCACGGCGGGGCCCGCGATGGCGCCTGTTGATTCAAGGGCAAGGGCTTCGGGGGTGTAGTCAGGAACATCGGCCATGCGGGAATCTTCGCACCGTTCGGTTCTTGCGTTGGAACACCTCTTGCGCGGGAACACCTGGCGGGGGATGATCTGAAAACTGTACTTATATACAGTATTGCAATGGCCTTCCGTTCCTCCGTCCGCCTGCTCGAACCTGAGCGCCTGCATCCCCACCTCTGGCGCGCGCACCAGCTGGGTGGGGCTGCGCATGCCGTCAGGCCTTCAGGCTTCGCGGTGCTGGATGCCCAGTTGCCGGGCGGTGGGTGGCCCTGCGGCGTGTTGACCGAACTCCTGCTCGCACAACCGGGGGTGGGGGAAGTGCGGTTGCTGGCGCCCATGATGGCTGGCCTGCCACCGGCCTTCCAGCGGGAATGGCCAGACCGCGTCAGCGTCATGCTGTTCGGGCCGCCCGCCATGCCCTGCACCCAGGCGCTGCAGCAGATGGGGGTGGATGTGGGGCGTCTGATCGTGGTCCACGGGCGCGAGGGTGTGCGCGGCGCGGCCTTGCGCCACCTGCTGACATCCTCCGATCTTCTGTGGGCGCTGGAGCAGGCGCTGCGCAGCGGCCAGGTGGGCGTGGTCGTCGCCTGGCTGCCGGAGCGTCTGGCCGCCGAGTCCCTTCGCCGCTTGCAGCTCGCTGCCCAGGCCCACGAGGGGCCTGCCTTCATGCTGCGCGGCATAAGCGAGCGCTGCAGGCCCAGCCCGGCACCGCTGCGCCTGGCACTGCATCCCGGTCGTCGCCCTGACGAAGTGGCCGTGCAGGTGCTCAAGCGGCGTGGTCCTGCCGGCGGCCCCGCCTTGCACCTGGCGCTGCCGCCCGTGCTGTCGGCCCCCGCGCGTCGGCGGTGGTCGCCAGGGGCCCCGGCGCCAGCAACTGCCGAACTTCCCTTTTCGCGGGCAGCGGTCCCGGTCGAGGCCGACGCCGTGCCGCCTGCGGGTTGACGGGGTCAGCGTGAAGCGGATGCCCTGCTGGATCGCCGTGCACCTGCCGGCCCTGCCCATCGAGGCCTTGGCCGCCACGGTAGGGCCCGATCAGGCCCACCGGCCATTGGTTCTGCTGGACGGTGCGCTGATCACGGCCGTCGATGTCCGTGCCTGGGAGGCGGGCGTGCGCCCGGGGCAGCGGCGGGCCACCGCCCTGGCGCTGGAGCCCTCACTCCTGCTGGGCCGGGCCGACGCCGAGCGGGAGCGCCAGGCCTTGCGGGCAGTCGCCTTTGCGGCCTTGCAGTTCACCCCCTGCGTCACCGAGCAGGCGCCTCACACCGTGCTGCTGGAAGTGGCTGCCTCACAGCGGCTGTTCGGCGGCCTGGAGCTTCTGGCCCGGCGCCTGTGCGACGCCCTGGCCCCGCTGCGCCACCAGATGCAACTGGCCTGCGCGCCCACGGCCTGGGGTGCGGCTTTGCTGGCCCGCTGCGCCCACAGCGAACCAAAGCCTGCGGACGCAAGGCAGGAGACCTCCGACCCGCTGCACACCCCGGCGGGCCAGGCGTCCCGGCCGGGGCGGGTGGGGCCGGGTCTGGGCCTGGGCTCTCATGCGGCCAGCCTCAAGGCCCTGCGCGCGGCCCTCGACCCCTTGCCCCTGGCCTTGCTGTGTGCGCACGCGAGCGAGCGGGAGACGCTGCAAGGCATGGGCCTTCAGCGCGTGAGCGACCTGCGGGCCCTGCCGCGCCAGGGCCTGGCCCGCCGTTTCGGCCCTGAGTTGCTGCGCCGGCTGGACCAGGCCCGTGGCGACGCCCCCGATCCCCGCGAGTGGGTGGGCCTGCCTGCGGTCTTCAAGGCCCGGCTGGAACTCTTTGCACGGGCCGACACGACCGAGCAGGTGCTGCACGGTGCGGACATGCTGCTGAACCGCCTGGTGCACTGGGCACAGGCCCGCCAGGCCCGGGTGTCGGGCTTCACGCTGGAGATGGCGCATGAACACCGCCATCGCGGCGATGACATCCCGGCCCGCAGCAGCCTGCCCATCGCCCTGGCCCAGCCCTGCGCCGACGTGGCACACCTGCGGGTGCTGCTGCGCGAGCGCCTGGCCCGCACCCCGCTGCCCGCACCCACGCTGGAACTGCACCTGCGCTGCGACCAGTTGGCCTTCGCCGCGCCGCCCGATGGCGAGCTTTTCCCTACCCGGGCACGGGCCCAGGAGGGCCTGGCGCGCCTGGTCGAGCATCTGCAGGCGCGGCTGGGATCTGATCGGGTTCACGCCCTGGCACCCGTGGCGGACCATCGCCCTGAGCGGGGTGCTGGGCATCGGGTGCCCTCGCGCAGCCCGGAAGTTCCTCATCCGACCGATCTGTCACCCCAGCCGGGCTTGGCCGCGGGCCTGCCGCACCTCACCCGGCCGGCCTGGTTGCTGCCACAACCGCGTGCCTTGCCGGAACGGCAGGGGCGTCCGGTGCTGGAGGGTCAACCGCTGCGCTTGCTGGCGGGCCCCGAGCGTATCGAGGCCGGTTGGTGGGACGGCCCTGCGGCTGCCCGCGACTATTTCATTGCGGGCACGCCCGCAGGGGTGCTGGTGTGGATCTACCGTCACCGCCTGCCCCAGATCCAGATCCAGGCCCAGGCAGAAAGCGGCTGGATGCTGCAGGGTTGGTTTGGCTGATCGCCGCAGCCTGCCGCCAGGGCAGGGCCCTCAGGACACGCCGGCGTCGGCGTTCACGGCCGCCGGGTCCACGCCCAGCTGTGCCGCCGCGTCCAGGATCTCCTGCCAGGTGGTGCCGTCCACGGGAATGCCCTGGGCGGTGCGCTGCGCCCTGTTCGCCCGCTCGGGCTCGCCGGCCACCAGCACGCTGTCCACGCCCTCCCGCGGGGGCGAGGCCTTGACCCAGTCGATGAAGGCCTGGGCCTCGCGCTCGAAGGCGCCGGTGTCGCCCAGGGCGGCAGGGTCCAGCAGCACGCTGAACATGCCGTTGAGCACCCGGCGCTTGCTGTCGTCTGCGTCACGTTGCGTATGGCCACCGGCCAGCGCGCCGCCCAGCAGTTCGCACATCACCGCCAGCCCGTAGCCTTTGTGCGCGCCGAAGGTCAGCAAGGCGCCCCAGGGTGGGATGACGCTGTAGCGCGGGTCTTGCGTGTCGCGGCCCTGGTCGTCGATCAGGCAGCCCGGGGCCACGGGCTCGCCCTTGTTGTGCGCCACGCGCGTCTTGCCCTGGGCGATCATGCTGGTGGCGAAGTCCAGGATCACCGCGGGGCGTCCCGGCAGCGGCACGCCGATGCATACCGGGTTGGTGCCGAAGCGCGCGTCTGCGCCGCCGAACGGCGCCACCACGTTGCGCGCCACCACGTTGACCAGGTGGATGGAGATCAGGCCCGCGTCGGCGGCCTGCTCGGCCCAGGCGCCGATGCGGCCCACGTGGTGGGCGTTGCCCAGGGCGATGATGCAGCTGCCGTGACGGCCGGCGCGCTCGATGCCCATGGCCATCGCCTCCTGTCCCACCACCTGACCGAAGCCAGCCTGCCCGTCCAGACGCAGCAGCGCGCCGGCGTCCAGCACCGTGCGCACATGGGTGTTGGGGGTGAGCCCCCCCTCCAGGAAGGCCTGCGCGTAGCGCGGCAGCATGCCGATGCCGTGCGAGTCATGCCCGGTGAGGTTGGCATCCACGAGGTTGCCGACCACGGCACGCACCTCTGTCTCGCTGCTGCCAAAGCCGCGGACCACGCGGTGCATGGCCTTGGTCAGGCGGTCCAGGGGAATGAGGTGCGTGGTGCTCATGGTGGGTGTCGGCCTTGGAAGGGGGCAGTGCGGACAAGCGTGGGGTCGGCCAGGATGGCAGGGCAGGCTGGCTGCCTGTGGATGCGGCCGGGGTCTCAGGTGCCTTCAGGGTCGGATTCGAATCGCTCGGGTGGCAGTTTCGAGCGTCTCCGCACGATGAACAGCAGCACCACCACCGCCAGCACCAGCAGCGCGGCCGGGCCGTACCACAGCACGGCCGTGCTGCTCTTGACGGGCGGGCGGTAGAGCACGAAGTCGCCGTAGCGCGCTGTCATGTAGTCGGTGATCTGCTCGGGGGTGTCGCCGCGCTTGAGCATCTCGCGCACCTGGTTGCGCAAGTCGACGGCCAGGCCGGCATTGGAGTCGGCGATGGTCTGGTTCTGGCACACCAGGCAGCGCAACTCGGCCGAGAGCTTCATCACCCGCGCTTCGAGCACCGGGTCCGGGCTCGCCGGCAAGGCCATACCTGGCACCGCGGTCGGCGCAGCGGTGGTGGCGGACACCGAAGGGCCAGCGGGTGGCGTCTGGGCCGCAGCGCTCAGTGCGGCCGCCCAGGCCAGCACAGCGCCCAGGCTGAGCTTCGCCCACCGACGGCGGGTGCCTCGGAAGATCTGCGACGGTGCGCCTTCATGCGCTTGACGAGACACCTCAGACCCCCAGTTCCTTGAGCAGCGGCTCGATCTTCTGGTTGATGACCTGGCGGGTCAGCACGCCGACATGCTTCAGGCGCACCACACCCTGGGCATCGATGACGAAGGTCTCGGGCACGCCGTAGACGCCGAAGTCGATGCCCACCTTGCCGTCGAAGTCGATCAGCGTGGCGGCATACGGGTTGCCCAGGCGCTCCAGCCAGGTGCGGGCGTCGCCGGGCCGGTCCTTGTAGTTCAGGCCGATGACCGGCACCTTCCGTTCCCGGGCGAAGGCCACCACCAGGGGATGCTCCTCGCGGCAGGGCGCACACCAGGAAGCCCACACGTTCATCACCCACACCTTGCCCAGGAGGTCTTCACGCTTGACAGTTTGCGTGGGGTCGTCTAGGCGGGGCAGGGCGAATGCCGGCGCAGGCTTGCCGATCAGCGGTGACGGCACTTCCCGTGGGTTCAGGCTCAGGCCGGCATAGAGGAACCAGGCCAGGGCAGCGAACAGGGCCAGGGGAATGAGGAATCGCAGGCTCTTCATCTGGAGCTCACGCGGCGGCCGTGGCCGCCGTGGTGGCAGGCTCCTGCGCTGTCTTTTTCTGCCGGTAGCGTCGGTCGGTGGCGGCCAGCAGGCCGCCCAGGGCCATCAGCACGCAGCCGCCCCAGATCCAGTCGACGAAGGGCTTGACGTACAGGCGCACGATCCAGGCGCCGCCTTCGACTGGCTCGCCCAGCGAGACGTACAGGTCACGCACCAGGCCGGTACGGATGGCGGCCTCGGTCATGGGCATGGTCTGCACCCGGTATACGCGCTTCTCGGGCTGCATGCGGGCCACCAGACGGTCGCCGCGCGAGACATCGGTCACGTCCACCAAGCCCCGGACGGCCTGGTAGTTCGGACCCTGGACGTCCTTGAACTCCCGCAGGGTGAAGCGCAGATTTCCAATCGTGGTGTAGTCGCCCGGTTTCATCTTCACGTCGCGTTCGACCTCGTGAGTCTTGACGATCGTGACGCCGAAGATGAAGACCGCCACGCCCAGGTGAGCCACCATCATGCCCACCGTCGCGCGCGTCAGCTGTGAGGTGCGCCGCAGCATCAGGCCCAAGCCCTGGCCCTTGGGTGACACGCGTTCCCACAGGTCGGTCAGCACACTGGCCACGATCCACCAGCCCAGCAGCATGCCCAGCACCGACATGAAGCTGATGCGCTCGGCAATCCAGGCGCTCAGGCCAGTGGCCAGCACGGCAACCAGGGCCGCCCACCGCAGCCGCACCACCAAGTCCGGCAGTTCGGTCTGCTTCCAGCGCGCCATCGGCCCCACGCCCATGAGGAACACCACGGGCGCCATCAGCGGCGCAAACACGGCATCAAAGTAGGGCGGACCGACCGAGATCTTGCCCTTGCCCAGCGCGTCCAGCACCAGCGGGTACAGCGTGCCCAGGAGCACGGCGGCGCAGGCCACCAGCAGCAGCACGTTGTTGCCCAGCAGCAGCGTCTCGCGCGACAGCACTGAAAAACGTGCACCCAGGCCCACGGTCGGCGCCCTCCAGGCGTACAGCGCGAGCGACACCCCCACCACCACCACCAGGAAGCCGAGGATGAACAGCCCGCGGGTGGGGTCGGTGGCGAAGGCGTGCACCGAGGACAGCACACCCGAGCGGACGAGGAAAGTGCCCAGCAGCGACAGCGAGAAGGCCATGATGGCCAGCAGCACCGTCCAGCTCTTGAAGCTGCCGCGCTTCTCGGTCACGGCCAGGGAGTGGATCAGCGCCGTGCCCACCAGCCAGGGCATGAAGGAGGCGTTCTCCACGGGATCCCAGAACCACCAGCCACCCCAGCCCAGCTCGTAATAGGCCCACCAGCTGCCCAGGGCAATGCCCACCGTGAGAAACATCCAGGCCACGGTGGTCCACGGGCGCGTCCAGCGGGCCCACTGCGCATCCAGGTTGCCGCCGATCAGGGCCGCCACCGCGAAGGCAAAGGCCACCGAGAAGCCCACGTAGCCCATGTACAGCAGGGGCGGGTGGAAGATCATGCCCGGGTCCTGCAGCAGCGGGTTGAGGTCGCGGCCATCGGGTGCTGCGGGGAACAGGCGGTCGAAGGGGTTGGAGGTCAGCAGGGTGAACAGCATGAAGCCCACGGTCACCAGGGCCATCACCGACACGATGCGCGCCAGCACCGGCAGCGGCAAGTGGCGGCTGAATCCAGCCACCGCCGCCATCCAGCCCACCAGCATCAGGATCCAAAGCAGCAGTGACCCTTCGTGCCCACCCCACACCGCCGCAATCTTGTAGGCCATGGGCAGGGCCGTGTTGGAGTTCTGGGCGACGTACAGCACGGAGAAATCGTCGCGCATGAAGGCGGCCGTCAGCGCGAGGTAGGACACGGTCACCAGCAGCAGCACCCATACCGCGCCGGGTCGTGCCAGGGCCATCCAGCCCGGACGCTGAAGCTGAGCACCTGCCAGGGGCACCGCCCCCAGGATGAGCGACAGGCCCAGCGCCAGCCACAGAAGAAAGTGTCCGAATTCCGGAATCATGGCTTGGCTCCCTGCACGGTCTTGCCGTAGGCTTGATCGCCCCCTTGCGCCTTCTTCATGGCCTCTGCAGCTTCGGGTGGCATGTAGTTCTCGTCGTGCTTGGCCAGCACCTCGCGGGCCACGAAAACATCGCCCTGCAACTGCCCTTGTGCCACCACCCCTTTACCCTCCTTGAACAGGTCAGGCAGGATGCCCTGGTAGCGCACCGGTACCGCCTTGGCGGTGTCGGTGATGACAAAACTCACCTGCACCCCGTCACGCTTGACGCTGCCTTCCTCGACCAGTCCGCCGATGCGGAAGATGCGCTGCTTGGGTGCCTCCTGGGCCACCACCTGCGTGGGCGAGTAGAAAAAGACGAGGTTGCTCTCGAAGGCGTTCAGCACCAGGGCCGTGATGGCGCCCACGGCGGCCAGGCCGCCCAGGGCCAGCGCCACGCGCTTGTGACGGGTCTTCATTCGTCCTCCTCGTCCTTGAGTGACAAGTTGCCTTGCGGCGCGGCGGCGTCTGCAAGGGCTTGGCGCCGCCGCCGCGCAGCCAACAGGGGTTCCAGCGTCATCACCAGCAGGCACACGCCATAGGAGCCCCATACGAACAGCCCATGACCGCCCATGTCGAAGAATTCTGCCGGGCTGTTCCAGTTCATGGAGGGGTTCCTGTGCGTTGTCGGTTCGCAAGCTCCCGCACCCAGGCGGCGCCTTGTTCGCGCTCCAGCACGAGGGCACGGGTACGTGTGAAGACCACGGCGAAGGCATAGGCCCAAAACGCCAGGGACATGATCAGCATGGCCGTGAGCATGGTGGTGGCCATCTTGGGCGCCGCGTTGAGGCTCACCGAGGCGCCCTGGTGCAGGGTGTTCCACCATTTCACCGAGAAGTAGATGATCGGCACGTTCACAGCGCCCACCACGGCGACCAGTGCGCCGGCTTGGTCAGCGCGCCGCGGGTCGTCAATCGCCTCGGTCAGCGCGATGTACCCCAGATACAGGAACAGCAGAATCAGTTCGGAGGTCAGGCGCGCGTCCCACACCCACCAGGTGCCCCAGGTTGGCTTGCCCCACAGCGCACCGGTCCACAAGGCCAGGAAGGTGAACAGGGCACCTGTAGGGGCGATGGCCCGCGCCACCATCGATGCCAGGCGCGCGTTGAAGGCCCAGCCGATGGCCGCCCAGAAGGCCATCACCAGGTACAGCAGCATCGACATCCAGGCCGCGGGCACGTGGATGAAGATGATGCGGTACACCTCGCCCTGCGTGGCATCGGTGGGCGCCACGAAGAAGCCCATCCACAGGCCGATGGCGGTCAGCACGATGGCGAGGGTCCAGAACACCGGCACCAAGACCCCCGTGAGCGCGTAGAACCGCGGGGGTGAGGAGAAGGTGTAGATCGTCAGGGGCATGCGGGAAAGGGGCTCAGGTTCGCAGGGTGAGGCGGTTTCGGGAGCGCGATCACTCGGTGGATATTCTCAGGGCTGCCGCCGTGGCCGCCGGCGCCCCGGCAAGGGTCGCGATCAGCAAGGCGCCCAACAACGAATGATGCCCTGCGGCGGACAACCCTGACTCCACCGCGTCTACGGCGCCGGCGCCAAAGATCAGGGCGGGGGTGGCCAAGGGCAGCACGATCAGGATCAGCAGCATGCCGCCGCTGCGCAGGCCCAGGGTGAGCGCGGCGCCCAGGCCGCCCAGCAGGCTCAGGATGGGCGTTCCCAGCAACAGACCCAGTACCAGTGTGACCATGGCGGGCCCGGACATGTCGAAGAGCAGTCCGATCACGGGCGCGGCCACGATCAAGGGCAAGCCGGCCACCAGCCAGTGGGCGGTGGCCTTGGCCAGGGCCACCGCCACCCCCGATGCGGGCGCGTGCAACATCTGTTCCAGCGAGCCGTCGGCCATGTCCCCCGCGTACAGGGTATTGACCGACAGCATGGTGGCCAGCAGCGCGCAGACCCACACGATGCCCGGGGCGATCTGCCGCAGGGTCTGGGGCTCGGGCCCCACACCCAGGGGAAACAGACTCACTGCCACGAGGAAGAACACCACCGGCAGCAGTGAATCGATGCGCCGCCGCGCGGCCAGTCGGAGATCGCGGGCCAGGATGGCCAGAAACAGGTGTCTCATCGCCCGTTTCTCAAGCCAGCACCGAGTAGTTGTCCAGAAGCAGGACCTGCGGTTCGGGATCGCGCAGGCTCAAGGACTGGTGGCTGGTCAGCAGCACCGCGCCACCTGCCGCGGCGTGGTCGGCGAGCAGACGGTTGAGCACCTCCACACCCCGATCGTCCAGCGCATCGAAGGGTTCGTCGAGCAGCCACACGCGCGGAGCGCGGGGCAAGGCCAGCCGGGCCAGCGCCACCCGGCGCCGCTGACCCTGGCTGAGCGTCCTGACAGGAGCGCCGGCACGGGAGGCGATGCCCAGGCGCTTGAGCGCATCCACCACTTCGGCAGGTGAGGGCGTGTGCCCCGACAGTGCTCCCACAAAGCTCAGGGCTTCGGCGGCCGTCAGGTCGTCCTTCAGGGCGTTGGCATGTGCAAGGTAGCCCACCGACGAGCGCAGTGAGGCGGGCGCACTTTTCAAACTCTGGCCCAGCACGCGAATCTCGCCTTGCGCGGGGGTCGACAAGCCGGCCAGAAGGCGAAGCAAGGTGGTCTTGCCCCTGCCATTGCGCCCGCGAAGCCACATCACCTGACCGGCACGGAGATGGAAGTCCAGGTTCTGGAAGAGCCTTCGCTCCCCGCGGCTGCCGGCCAGTACGGACACCTCCAGCAGTGGTGCATCTGGCGGGGCGCTTGGGGTGCTGGTCTGCATCGACTCAAGGCCTCGGAAGCCGGGGCTGGCCGGACCGGGGCTTCCTGAACGCTTCCATCTGGATGGAAGGTCTCATCGCGGCCATCGCACCGAGCCCGTGGATTCGAAGGTCGCTTCGGTGCCCAACACGCGCTCCAGGGTCCCGCCCGTCAGTCGGCCCTTCAGCGTGTAAGGCAGATCCCCTCGCGGCAGTTTGTCGGTCAAGCCCAGCATCTGCAGGGTTTCAAATGGTGCCGAGACGCTTACCGGTACCTTCAGCTGGGTATCGCCATGGGCGGGCACAAGCCCCGAAGCGTTCGTGACCCCGGAGCCCACGGTCCGGTTGTTGAGGTCCAGGGTCAGGGCCACCCCGTTGAACGCCAAGGGCTTGGGATTGGGGTTCTGGATCCGCAGTTGAAGCTCGAACCTGCGCTCCAGGGGTTCCCCAGGCAGGCGTTCCACCGACATCAGATAGACCGTGGGCGCACTGACTCCCCAGGGAGTCAAGGCACATCCGGCCATCACCGACATCGACGCCGCGACGCCCGCGGCAGCCATGAAACGCAGTGCTCTCCGTCTGGCCGGAAGGGCCTGGTGAGGCTTGGGGTCAGGACAGTCGGTCATGAGCAGACTTTGGTTTGTTGCAACACGCAGGCGTTTCAGACAGCGGCAACCGTTGTGCGCGGTCGCGCCATCGTCATCAATAGTTCAACCCCATCGCGTCGCGCACGTCTCGCATGGTCTGGCGGGCCACGCTGCGGGCGCGCTCAGTGCCCTCGTCCACGATGGCACGCACTTTCTGCGGGTGCGCCACCAGGTCCGCAGCGCGCTCGCGCCAGGGTTGCTGCTCGCGAAGGATGGCGTCGATCACCGGCTGCTTGCACTCCAGGCAGCCGATACCGGCTGTGGTGCAGCCACGCACCACCTGCTCGCGCGTGTCGGCGTCGCTGTACACCTGATGGAACTGCCACACCGGGCAGCGGGCCGGGTCGCCGGGGTCGGTGCGTCTCACGCGTTGCGGGTCGGTCGGCATGCGGCGGATCTTCACTTCCACCTGCGCAGGTTCCTCCCGCATGGCGATGGTGTTGCCGTAGCTCTTGCTCATCTTGCCTCCGTCCAGCCCAGGCAGCTTGGTCACCTCGGTGTGCAGTGCTTGCGGCTCCACGAGAACGGTCTTGCCGCTGCCGCGCAGATGGCCATTCAGCAACTCGGTGTCATTCGCGGTCCATCCACTGACCGAGACCGCGGCCTTGCGCAGAATGGCCTCGCCCTTGGCCAGCGCGTCAGCGGAACCCGTCTCGCCAAACGCCTTGCGCTGCTTGTCGAAGTAGCGTGCGTCGTCCTTGCCCAGCTTGGACAACGCCGCGAGCGCCAGGGCCTCGAACTCGGGGTGGCGTCCGTACAGATGGTTGAAGCGGCGGGCCACTTCGCGGGTGAGCTCCACGTGTGAGGCCTGATCCTCGCCCACTGGCACATAGGTCGCCTTGTAGATAAGGATGTCGGCAGCTTGCAGCAGGGGGTAGCCCAGGAAGCCGTAGGTCGCAAGATCCCTGTCCTTGAGCTTCTCGATCTGGTCCTTGTAGGTGGGCACACGCTCCAGCCAGCCCAGCGGCGTGCCCATGGCCAGCAGTGTGAACAGTTCCGCGTGCTCGGGCAGGCGGCTTTGGATGAAGATGGTGGACTTGGCGGGGTCCAGGCCGGCAGCCACCCAGTCGATGACCATGTCGAACACGGTCTTCTCGATGACCTCGCGGCTTTCGTAGTGGGTGGTCAGCGCGTGCCAGTCGGCCACGAAGTAGAAGCACTCGTGCTCGTCCTGCAGCCGCACCCAGTTCTTGAGCGCACCGTGGTAGTGGCCCAGGTGAAGGGCGCCAGTGGGACGCATGCCGGAAAGGACGCGGGATCGCATGAGGTCAGGCCGGAAAGAGAGATACCGAGATTCTCGCAGACGCGATGTGTCAGACCTGCCTCGGTGTGCCCGCCCGTACACTGGTTTGGCCCATGAAGCGCATCGTCATCCTGATTTCCGGTCGTGGCTCCAACATGGAAGCTATCTTGCAGGCCTCGGCCCGCGAGGCCTGGCCGGCGCAGGTCGTGGCGGTGATCAGCAACCGGCCGCAGGCCGCCGGCCTGGCCTTCGCGCAGGCCCACGGCATCTCGGTGGAGGTGGTGGATCACCAGTCGTATGCGGACCGGTCCGCGTTCGACCAGGCCTTGGCCGACGCCATCGATCGGCACCAGCCTCACCTGGTGGTTCTTGCCGGGTTCATGCGCGTGCTGGGCGAGGCGTTCGTGCGCCATTACGAGGGCAGGCTGCTGAACATCCACCCTTCACTGCTGCCGGCCTTTCCCGGCCTTCACACCCATCGACGGGCGATCGAGGCGGGCTGCAAGGTGGCCGGTGCCACGGTGCATTTCGTGACAAGCGCTCTGGACCACGGGCCGGTGGTGATGCAGGCGGCGGTGCCGGTGCTGCCGCAGGACGACGAAGGCAGCCTGGCAGCCCGCGTATTGAAGGCGGAGCACCTGATCTATCCCCGCGCCGTGCGTTGGTTCGTCGAGGGCTCGCTCTGTCTGGAGGCCGGCGTGGTCCGGCAGCTCGAAGGAAAGCCCCAGTTCCTCTTGGCGCATTCCTCGGGGTCTGTCCCGGCGACGAGCTGATCGATCGTCCCTACAGCAGTCTCGCCGGTGCTTGCAGCCCTGGCTGGGGCCCGCCCGCTAGTCTATTTCGCAGGCGGCTCCTTCGGATCCATCGGAAGCCAGAGATGGTCCTCACCAGGCACGCCAGTGTGTGGGGATGCCGGTGGAGGTGTCAGAGTCTTGGCATATGAAGGCTGCTCAGCCGCGGCATCATGGGCCTGCTTCAAAGGTGAGGCAACGGCTTCCCAGCCTGGTGCCAGAGTTCGTTTCAACTGTTGCCCCGTTGCCAGCAAGCGGGCGAAGTGTTGTTCGACTGGCAGGCCAGCAGCCACATGCCTCGCAGCCAGTTGCGCTGTTGCCAAAAGGTCGTCCATCAGCTCCGACGCCCCTTGCAGGTGATCGAAGGCTTGCAACTGGCGTGCGTGTCGCGCAAGTTTCAGATGCAGTTGGATTCTCGACCGGACAACCTCGGCGCGCAGCGGCCTGTGAAGCACATCGGTCGCACCTTGGAGCAGGAGGCGCGACTCGGCGTTTGCATCGCCCCGGTCGGCCATCAACAGCACCGGAATGCCGGTGGTCCGTGGATCCTTCTTCAACGCGCCAAGCGCCTGCGCCCCGTCCATATCAGCCAAGGTGACACCCATCACCACCAGTTCGGGCTGCCAAGCCTGCGCATTGCGAATTCCCTGCTCACCAGAGTTCCCAAAGGAAACCTCTGCCAGATCCGCCAGCACATCTTGCAGTACGCTCTTATCGTCTGCGGTGTCGCAGACGACCATGATGTGGGGATGGTGGCTCATACACCGTCATTCTGCGCCGTGTTCCGCTCGATGGCCACCCGTTCCCGAAAGGTGAAGGGTCTCTGGCAAGGCCTGACCGGGATAATCCGGCCATGCATCCTGGCGCTCTTCTCCAACTGACCTCCTCCTTGCTGCAGGCCGTGCTGCGCCTGGATCAGCCCGCCGACAAGGTGGTGTCGGCGTTTTTCAAGTCACATCGTGCCTTGGGGCCGCGTGAGCGACACACCTTGGCCGAGACTGCCTATGCGGTGTTGCGCCGTCGCCTTTTGCTGCAGCACTTGGCCCAGAGCGGCACCGGGCCGCTGGAACGCCGCCTCGCGCAACTGGCCTGGCAGGGTGATCGGGACTTCCTGCGTCGGGGCGCCACGCCCGAGGAGAACACCTGGCTGGAGCAGGTGCAGAACATTGACCGGGCGACCTTGGCCGACAAGCTTCGGCACAACCTGCCCGACTGGGTGTCCACGCCCTTGCGGCAAGCACTGGGCGATCAGGGGTTCTGGGCGCTGGTGGGCGCCCTGGATGGCGTGGCACCGCTGGATCTTCGGGTGAACACCTTGAAGGCCAAGCGTGAAGACGCATTGGCAGGCCTGGCCCGCGACGGCATCGTCGCCGAACCCACGCCCTATTCCTCCTGGGGATTGCGCGTTCAGGGCAAGCCCGCCCTGAACCGCGCGCCTGCATTTCTGCAGGGCGAGGTGGAGGTGCAGGACGAAGGCAGCCAGCTGCTGGCGCTGCTCACGGGTGCAGGCCGCGGGGAGATGGTGGTGGATTTCTGTGCCGGTGCCGGCGGCAAGACTTTGGCGCTGGGGGCCATGATGCGCAATACCGGCCGCCTGTACGCCTTCGACACCTCGGATCACCGGCTGGCGGCCCTGAAGCCGCGCCTGGCTCGCAGCGGACTGTCCAACGTGCATCCTGTGCGCATCGCGCACGAACGCGACGACCGTATTCGCCGGCTCGAGGGCAAGATCGACCGCGTGCTCGTGGATGCGCCCTGTTCGGGCCTGGGCACGCTGCGGCGCAATCCTGATTTGAAGTGGCGACAGTCGCCCGCGTCCGTGCAGGAACTGTGCGCCTTGCAGGCCCGCATCCTGGCCTCGGCCGCGCGCCTGCTTCGTCCCGGTGGGCAGCTGGTCTACGGTACCTGCAGCCTCTTGCGCAGCGAGAACGAGGACATCGCCCAGGACTTCTCGGCGGCACACGCCGGATCTTTCGAAGCTGTGCCCGCCGGCGACGTGCTCGCCGAAGCTCGTGTGCAGGGTGGCGAGGGCCTGGTGTCCGAAGGTTTCTTCAGGACCTGGCCCCATCTGCATCAGACCGATGGGTTTTTCGCGGCGGTGTGGCGAAAGCGCTGAGGTGGCGGGACCATGTTGTCGGGCCGTCGGGCCGTCGGGCCGTCGGGCCGGTCATGGCTGTTCCTGATTTCGGCGGCTTGCTCAAAGGCGCCAATGGCCCCCTTTGTTCGTCCGTCTCGGGATTCAAGGCGAATCTGACGGTTTGACCGCCATCAAGCTCTGTCCTTTTCCTGCCTGGTGAACGTCGGCGGAACACGACTGCGGGCAGGGTCAAGCGCCACAGGCCAGCGGTCGGCTCCTACAATGGGGATCCACGCCGAAATACGGCACAGAGGGTGAAGGATGGAAGTTTTCTGGTCGATACACGACGCCGTCGTGAACCTGCTGGCCCACGGGCTGCTTGGGGCAAGCTGGTGGCAGATGGTGCTGGCTGCATTGGTGATGACCCACATCACCATCGCTGCGGTGACGATCTTCCTGCACCGGTCCCAGGCCCACCGGGCGCTGGAGTTGCATCCCGTCATGTCGCACTTCTTCCGCCTCTGGCTGTGGCTGACCACGGGCATGGTGACAAAGGAATGGGTGGCTATTCACCGCAAGCACCATGCGAAGTGCGAGACGCACGAGGATCCTCACAGCCCCGTCACGCGCGGCATCGATACGGTGTTCTGGAAGGGCTCCGAACTCTATCGGGCCGAAGCCAAGAACCAGGAAACGCTGACCAAGTACGGCCACAACACGCCCGACGACTGGATCGAGCGTCATCTGTACACCCCTTATTCATGGCAGGGCGTGGCATTGATGATGATAGTGAACGTGGCCTTGTTTGGCGCGGCCGGGGTGACGATCTGGGCCGTGCAGATGATCTGGATACCGGTTACCGCCGCAGGCATCATCAACGGCATCGGCCACTACTGGGGCTACCGCAACTTCGAAGCTGTGGATGCATCCACCAACATCTCGCCCTGGGGCATCATCATCGGTGGCGAAGAGTTGCACAACAACCACCACACCTACCCCACCTCGGCCAAGTTGTCGGTCAAGCCCTACGAATTTGACATCGGTTGGCTCTACATCCGCATCATGGAAATGGTCGGTTTGGCTACCGTGCGCAAGACGCCGCCTCAGTTGCGCCTGGGGGTGATCAAGCCCGTGGCGGACAACAAGACGCTGGAGGCCTTGATCGCCAACCGTTATGAGGTCATGGCCCGCTATGCCACAGCGGTGCGCCAAGCTGTTGATTTGGAACTGGACCGCCTGAAGGCCCAGGGCGGGCAGGGTTCGGCCCGCTTGGCGCAGATGCGATTGGCCCTTCAATGGCTGCACCGCGATGCGGACAAGATTCCCCAGAAGATCAAGCCCGAGCTTGAGCAGGCGGTGGGCCAGAGTCCGGCGCTGGCCAAATTCGTGACCATGCGGGAAGAACTGCGACAGTTCTGGACGCGTACCAACGTGTCCGCCGAGCAGTTGGTCGCCGATCTCCAGGCCTGGTGCAAGCGTGCCGAGGAGAGCGGCATTGCATCGCTGCAGGACTTCGCCCGCAACCTGCGTGCTGCGCAGGCCTGAGTGATGCGCTCTTGACCTGCGGGCCAGTGCCCGCAGGCGTGTTCAGGAACCTGCAGGCCCAGGCCTGCAGAACCCTCTGAAGATGTAGGCTTCGAATGGAAAAAACCCGCCAATGGCGGGTTTTTTCATGGCCATCTCCCTCACGAGGGAAATGACGGACTCCTCCCGGACGCTGGGCGCCCGGCGGATGCACTTACTTCAGCTTGGTTTCCTTGTACAGGACGTGCTTGCGCGCCTTGGGGTCGAACTTCAGGAATTCGAGCTTCTCGGGCGTCGTCTTCTTGTTCTTGTTGGTCGTGTAGAAGTGGCCGGTACCGGCCGTTGACTCCAACTTGATCTTTTCGCGTCCACCTTTGGCCATGTCAGTCTCCGTGCGGGCAGGCCGCCTTAGATTTCACCCTTGGCACGCAGGTCGGCGACGACCTGATCAATGCCCACCTTGTCGATCAGTCGAAGCGCGGCGTTGGAGATGCGCAGGCGCACCCAACGATTTTCGCTTTCGACCCAGAAACGACGGTACTGCAGGTTCGGAAGGAACCGGCGCTTGGTCTTGTTGTTGGCGTGGGACACATTGTTCCCGACCATCGGGCGCTTGCCCGTGACTTGACAGACGCGTGCCATGAGGCTGCTCCGCTGCGAGGGGGTTCGGGCCCCCTCTGGGTTGACCGGGCTTCATCGCCCGGAGTTAACGCTTGGCAGGCCCTTCAGGCCTGACGCTGGAGATTGCTTGGCTGCACCGAAACTTGCGTGGCTCAGGTGCAGCATTGGCAAAGCCTGCGATTGTAGGCCAAAAAAACGCAAACGCTGATTCGGCCGCGGCGCCGGAGTTCAGTCCGACTGCTGCTCCAGATAGCGCTGGGCGTCCAGGGCGGCCATGCAGCCGGTGCCAGCGCTGGTGATGGCCTGTCGGTAGATGTGGTCCTGCACATCACCCGCGGCAAACACGCCCGGCACGCTGGTCATGGTCGCCATGCCATCCAACCCTGTTCGCGTGATGATGTAGCCATCCTTCATCTCGAGCTGACCCTTGAAGATGTCGGTGTTCGGCTGGTGTCCGATGGCGATGAAGCAACCCTTGAGCGGGAGGTCCGTTGCCGTACCGGTCTGCGTGGACCGGATGCGCACGCCCGTGACACCCGAAGCATCTCCCAGCACCTCGTCGAGGGTGTGCCACAGGTGCAACTGCATCTTGCCTGCCGCCACCTTGGCCATGACCTTGTCCACCATGATGGCCTCGGCGCGGAACTTGTCGCGCCGGTGAATCAGGTGCACCTTGGTGGCGATGTTCGACAGGTACAACGCCTCCTCGACCGCGGTGTTGCCACCGCCAACGACGCACACCTCCTGGTTGCGGTAGAAGAAGCCATCGCAGGTGGCGCAGCCGCTCACGCCTCGGCCCATGAAGGCGGTTTCGCTGGGCAGCCCCAGGTACTTGGCGCTGGCACCGGTGGCGATCACCAGCGCATCACAGGTATAGCGTCCTGAGTCGCCGGACAACACGAAAGGCCTGGATGTCAGGTCCACGGTGTGGATGTGGTCGAACACGATCTGGGTCTGGAACCGCTCCGCGTGCTGCAGGAAGCGTTGCATCAGGTCTGGCCCCATTACGCCCTGTACGTCGGCGGGCCAGTTGTCCACCTCGGTCGTGGTCATCAATTGCCCGCCCTGGGCCATGCCGGTGATCAGCATCGGCTTGAGGTTGGCCCGTGCGGCGTAGATGGCTGCCGTGTAGCCGGCGGGGCCGGAGCCCAGGATCAGGACTTGTGCGTGCGTGGTCGATGTCGACATGGGAGTTTCTGTGAAGGGATGGAAAGAACGAGAGGGCAGGCTGGCCTGCGGATATAGTGAATTGTGATCCGGTTCCGCAAGCCGAACACCGATTCCGGTGACGTCCGGGCGGGTGGTGGGCTGCCGGACCCGCGCGCGTTGGCGGCCCTCTTGGCTGCGATGGAGTGCATGGCATGTCGATGATCTCGAACCTGGAACTGATCCGCCGGGTGCCGTTGTTTTCCTTGCTCACGCCGGAGCAAGCGCAGACCGTGGCCTTGAACGTGACCAAGCGCCGCTACAAGCGTGGCGAGTTGGTCGTTGAGCAGGGA
>JBILSM010000055.1:0-19459 GCA_044372085.1 Rubrivivax sp. | reverse complement strand
CATCTGCCGTCTCCAGTTCGAATCCCCGTGGGGAGGGAGGCATCCATTACATCTCCTGGGGTCGGGGGGGTGGCAGGCCGGGGCGGCTTGGGGCGTTCGGGCTTGGCGTGCAACTTCATTACGGCCTGCGGCATCGCGCCGTCGAGCATCAGGTCGAGGTGCTTGAGCGATTCCTCGATGCTGCGTTCGATGGCCTCACGCTCGCTGGCGGGTGGCTTGCGCAGCACGTAGCCGGCCACCTCGGCCTTGTCACCGGGATGGCCGATGCCCAGCCGCAGGCGCCAGTAGTCTGCGGAGCCCAGTTGCGCGTGGATGTCGCGCAGCCCGTTGTGGCCGGCATGCCCGCCGCCGGCCTTGAGCTTCATCTGGCCCGGCAGCAGATCAAGTTCGTCATGCACGACCAGGATCTCCTGCGGCGCGATCTTGAAGAAGCGCGCCAGCGCCGCCACCGACTTGCCCGACAGGTTCATGTAGGTCTGCGGCTGCAGCAGCCACACCGGCCCGGCGGGCCGGTTCACCCGGCCCACCAGGCCAAAGCTGGCGCGGTCAGCGCTCAGCCGTGCGCCCAGTTGCCGCGCCGCCTCGTCGATCCACCAGAAGCCTGCGTTGTGCCGGGTGGCTTCGTATTCCGGGCCGGGATTGCCCAGGCCGACAAGGAGCTTGATCATGGGTGGAAATTATCTGCCGCGCCAATGAAAAAGGGCCCGCCCGGAAGGGGGAGCCCTGTGCAGCAAGCCGCCCCCTTTGGTGGGGGCACGGCCACGGTGGGGCAACGGGTGCCCGACCCGGCCTCACTTCTTGTTCTGCTTCTCGTCCTTCTTCTTGGGAGCCGCCTTGCCGGCCGGGGCCACCACGGGAGCTGCCACCACTTCTTCCTCTTCCTTGGGCAGCGTGGCCGAGACGATGGCGGGGTTCAGCGTGCCGTGACGCACGGCCTTGATGCCCTCGGGCAGCTTCAGGTCGCTGACGTGCAGCGACTGGTTACGCACCAGGCCGGACAGGTCGATGGTGACGAACTCGGGCAGCTGGTTGGCCAGGCACTCGATCTCGAGCTCGGTGGCCACGTGGCTGATCACGCACTTGTCGGTCTTGACGGCCGGAGACACGTCTTCACCCGTGAAGTGCAGCGGCACCTTCTTGCGCAGGCGGGTGGTGTCATCCACGCGCTGGAAGTCCACGTGCAGCACCTGCTGCCTCCAGGCGTGCATCTGGAAATCACGCAGCAGCACCTTCTGGGTCTGACCTTCCAACTCCATCTCCAGGATGGAGGAGTGGAAGGCTTCCTTCTTGAGGGCGAAGTACAGGGCGTTGTGATCGAGTTCGATCGGGGCGGGCGTGCCGGCACCGTAGACGATGCCAGGCACCTTGCCGGCGTTGCGCAGGCGGCGGCTCGCTCCGGTCCCCTGCAGCGCACGCGCGTAAGCGGTGAATTTCATTTCAGACTCCAAATTGAGGCGCCCGCGACCAGGCGCCGAAAGTTGCGGGACTGCGGCTTGCAGCACCCGCGCTCATGTGCCGGCCGCCTGGCGGCGACCGACGACAAACTAGAAGTTGTTGTTCTGCTCCGAGAACAGCGAGGTGACCGACTCGCCGTCGGAAATGCGCCGGATGGTCTCGGCAAACAGGAAGGCCACCGAGAGCTGGCGGATCTTGCCGCAGGCCTTTGCCGCGTCGGTCAGCGGGATGGTGTTGGTGATGACCACCTCATCCAACTGCGAGCCGGCGATGCGTTCGATCGCAGGACCCGAGAACACCGGATGCGTGCAGTAGGCGTAGACCTTGCCCGCCCCGCGCTCCTTCAGCACTTCGGCCGCCTTCACCAGCGTGCCAGCGGTGTCGATCATGTCGTCCATGATCACGCAGTTGCGGCCCTCGATCTCGCCGATCACGTGCATGACCTCGGACACGTTGGCCTTGGGCCGGCGCTTGTCGATGATGGCCAGGTCGCAGCCCAGTTGCTTGGCCAGCGCGCGGGCGCGCACCACGCCACCCACGTCGGGCGACACCACCACCAGCTCGGGGTAGTTCTTGTTCTTCAGGTCGGTCAACAGCACCGGCGAGGCGTAGATGTTGTCCACCGGGATGTCGAAGAAGCCCTGGATCTGGTCGGCGTGCAGGTCCATGGTGAGCACACGCTCGATGCCCACGGTCTCCATCAAGTTGGCCACCACCTTGGCGCTGATGGGCACGCGCGTGGAGCGGGGGCGACGGTCTTGACGGGCGTAGCCGAAGTAGGGCATCACGGCAGTGATGCGCCGGGCACTGGCCCGCTTCAGCGCATCCACCATGATGAGCAGTTCCATCAGGTTCTCGTTCGTCGGATTGCAGGTGGACTGCACGACGAAGATGTCACGGGCGCGCACGTTCTGTAGCAACTCGACATCGACCTCGCCGTCGGAAAAACGACCGACCTTGGCCTTGCCGAGCTCAATGCCCAGATGAGTGGCAATCTCTTGACCCAACGCCGGATTGGCGTTGCCGGAGAACAGCATGGTGTTGAACAGCACGTTCGTCTTCAGCGCAGCGTTCATCGGAAGCTGGCGCCGGGCGTCAGCGTGCGGAAGATTTGGCAGGGGAGGAAGGACTCGAACCCTCGCATGTCGGAATCAAAATCCGATGCCTTAACCAACTTGGCGACTCCCCTACACAGGACCCCGCTTGCGCGTGGCCCTTCAACAACCTTCTCGATCCGCCCAGCCCCACAAGGGGTGCTGCGGCAGGCCCCGACACAAACGTCCGACCCAGCCGGACGGTAGCGCCTCCAGCCATGTCGCCTCGGGTGGACCGCCCGTGTCGACCCTTGCGAACACTGCACTGCCTGAACCCGTCATCCGGCTGTTGCCGAATGTCGACTCGAGCAGCTGGGCAGCCTGGGCCACCTCGCTGCAGCGGGCCTGCGCAGGAGGCTGAAGGTCATTGCGGCCGAAGGCAGGCGGTGCAACCGCTTCACCCCAGACCGCGGCCTTCGCCGGCCCCGCCAGCCAAGCCAGTGCTTCGCTCACAAGTGAGCCCTCAAGTATAGCGGATGCGGAGTCCCGCTTGAGCAGCGGGCTGCTGAAGATGTCGGCCGTGGGCAACGAAGCGGCCGGTTTGACCACGGCGTACAGGTGCGGCGGGACGTCGACGGCGCTGAGTTGCTCCCCGATGCCTTGGACCAGTGCATTGCGGCCGTAGATGAAGAACGGCACGTCGGCCCCGAGGGTGGCGGCCAGTTGCAGCAGGCGTTGCCGCGGCCAGTGCAGGCCCCACAGGCGGTTCAGCGCCAGCAGGACGGTGGCGGCGTCGGAACTGCCACCGCCCATGCCCGCACCCGAGGGCACCTGCTTGAGAACGGAGATGTCGGCTCCCGCCGTGCTGCCGGAGGCGGCCTTCAGCGCACGCGCTGCGCGCAGGCACAGATCGTCGGGGGGCAGAGGCTCGCCCAGGTCGTGGCGCTGCAGCACGCCATCCTCGCGGCGCTCAAAGTGCAGGGTGTCAGCCCAGTCGATCAGCACGAAGACGGATTCCAGCAAGTGGTAGCCGTCACGGCGGCGCCCCACCACATGCAGAAACAGGTTCAGCTTGGCCGGGGCGGGCACGTCCAGCAGGGATCTCAGGCTCATGGCGTCAGGGCTCTGCGGGCTACGGTGCGGGGTGCTCGAGCTGTGGGCAGGCAGTCATCACGGCGCCACCTCCAGGCGTGCGCGCAGCAGGATGGTCGGCGCCTGATCGCGCCGAGCGGTGAGGCGGCCTTCCCCCAGGCCGGACAGGTCCACGGCCCAGCCCTGCTGCACGAAGCCCTGCGCCGTGCGTTCGTGGCTTGCAGCGGGCCAGGGTCGCCCGCGCAGCCAGTCGAACAGGGCCTCCAGCGGCACGTTCTCGCCCAGCAGTTGGCGGGAAAGCTCACCCAGATCTGCGAAGGCCCGGCGCTCGCCGCCTTGATGCAGCTCGGCCTGTCCGGGACGCCAGCGCGCCTGGGCTACCGTGGTGCCCAGCGGGCTGGTCAGATCCAGTTCCCCCGCCTGTGCCGAACCCCGCAGCTCGAACCCCGCGCTCCACTGCTGCGCGGGCGTGTGGGCTCCGGGGCTGATCTGCAGGACCAGGCGGCCTGCCAGGACATCGCCGCTGGCGGGCGGTGGCACGGTACTGCAGCCTGCCGCCAAGAGAACAGCCATGGCGGCGCAGGCTGCCAGGCGGGCGCGAACGCCGTTCACAGGTCTTGCCGCAGCCGGACCAGGGTCTCGCGCAGCACCTCGTTGCCGGCATCGCGCGCGCGGCCCTCGCGCCAGATCGCCCGCGCTTCGTCGTGCCGGCCCAGCACCCACAGCACTTCGCCCAGGTGCGCAGCGATCTCGGTGTCCGGACGCGCTCGGTACGCGTCGCGCAGCAGCCGCAAGGCCTCTTCAGGGCGGCCCAGGCGGAACTCCACCCAGCCCAGGCTGTCGGTGATGAAGGGGTCGCCCGGCGCCAGCTCTAGGGCCTTGACGATCAGGGCCCGCGCTTCTTCCAGGCGCAGGCCGCGATCGGCCAGCGAGTAGCCCAGCGCGTTGTAGGCGTGCTGATGGTCGGGCTTGAGCTGCATCACGCGGCGCAGCAGCGCCTCCATCTCGGCCAGACGGTCCAGCTTCTCGGCCACCATGGCCTGCTCGTACAGCAGGTCCACGTCCTGCGGCCAGCGCGCCACGGCTTGATCCAGCACGCCGTAGGCATCGCCCCAGCGCTTGATGTCGCGCATCACCTGCGCTTCGGCCACCAGCTTGGCGCGGGCGTCGTTCTCGGTGCGTTCGGGCACCTTGCGCAGCAGATCGCGCGCCTGCTCGATGCGACCCTGCCGGGCGAGGATGCCGGCCCGGCGCGTCTGCACCTCCAGCAAGCGCCTGGGTTGGTCGATCTTGGCCAGGTGCGCCTCGGCGGTGGCGTCGTCGTTTCGCAGTTCAGCCACCTGCGCCAGCAGCATCCGGGCCTGGGCGATACCGTCGGCCAGGGCGCTGCCGGAGCCCGCGGCTGGGTTGCCTGGTGCGCCGCCGTCATCGTCGTCGTCGTCGCCATCATCGTCGTTGCGGGCAGGCCCCGGGGCTGCCGCCGGCTTGGGGGTCTCGGGCCCTGAGGGCCGCTCCACCAGCGACAGATAGCGTGCCAGCGCCTGCTCGGCTTGTTGCGGGTGCTTGAGCTCCACCTGCAGGGCGCCCAGCATCAGCCAGGGCGGGGCCACGGCAGGCTGCTGGCGGGTCACCACTTCCAACTCGGTCACCGCGTCGCCCAGGCGCTGCGCCTGCACCAGGGCTCGGGCATAGGCCATTCGCACAGCGGGTTCTGCCTTCGGCGCGGCGAGGAAGGCCTTGACGATGGCTTCGGCCTCGGGCGTCCGGGGCATGAGGTCGAGCGCAGCCAGCACAGGGCCGGCGGCCGTGGTGTCCTGCGTATGCGCCCGGCGCACCAGCATCAACGCACGGGGGGCGTCGCCGGCCTGCAGCCAGGCACGACCCAAAGCCACGCCTGCAGCCACGCGGGTGGCCTCGGCCTGCAAGTGGGGCTGCAGCACGGGTTCCAGCATCGTGGCCACCGCCTTGGGGTCGGCGGCCTGCTGGAAAAAGCGCGGTATGGAAGCGATCAACCCGCTGCGCTCACTATCAGGGCTGCGGGCGAGCAGGAACTTCAGCGGTTCGGCGGCGTCACCCGGCCGGTTCAGCGCGCTCAGGATCTGCAACTGCAGCCGCACGGCTTCCAGCGAATCGGGCACCGCCTGGCGCCAGGCCCGCACCGCCGCCAGCGCCCTGTCGCCCGCCCGGGCTTGCAACGCGATGTCGGCGGCCCGGCGGAACAGCGCTTCGTTGCGGGTGCGCCGCGCGGCGTCCATCAGCACTTCGAAGGCCACGCCGGGTTGCCCCCGGCGCAGTTCGATCTCGCCGATCAGCAACTGGTAGAAGAGCTGCGCATCCAGCGCCGAGCGGGTGACGGGCTCGGCACCGGCCGGCACGGCGGCTGCTTCAGCGGGCTGGGCCGCCTGGGCAGAAGCGGGCATCGGGCCCACCGCGCACAGCAGGGCCAAGACTGCCCCCAGGGCGCCACGTCGCCAGCCCGCCTTCTGCAAGCAGGTGGGCAGTTTGTCGTAGAGGGACAAGGCCGGGCGTGAAGTCACGCGGTCATTGTGACAAGGAACCGGGCCGAGACCGTGACAGCCGGTGACAAGACCTGAGCGCCCGGATGCCCCCTGCGGGCTGCTCATAATCCTAGATGCCCGAGTTACCGGAAGTCGAAGTCACGCGACGCAGCATCGAGGCGCCGCTGGCCGGGGCCGTGGTGCAGTCGGTGGTACTCGGCAAGCCCCTGCGCTGGCCCCTGGGGTGCGCGCCGGCGCAGCTGCCCGGCCGGACCGTGGGGGCGGTGTCGCGGCGCGGCAAGTACCTGTGGATGGCACTCGGCCCGCGTCCGGGCCAGGGGCCTGACGATGCCGGGGGCCTGTTGCTGCACCTGGGGATGTCTGGCTCGCTGGGGTTCCATGCCGCTGGCAGCGCGTCGTCCCCCTCTTCGCCACCACCACCCGGGCCTCACGACCACTTCGATCTCGTCACCACGCAGGGCACGCTGCGTCTGCACGACCCGCGCCGGTTCGGTGCGGTGGTGTGGTCTCCTGCGATGGATCTGCCACCGGCGGCCACCTTGCTGGCGCGTCTCGGGCCGGAGCCTTTCGATCCCGCGCTGACGCCGCTGGGTTTCCACGCCCGTCTGCACACGCACCGCACCGCCCTGAAGAACGTGCTGCTGTCGGGCCAGGCTGTGGTGGGGGCCGGCAATATCTACGCCTGCGAGGCCTTGTTCCAGTCCGGAATCGACCCGCGCACGCGCGCTGACCGCCTCAGCCGGCCCCGGGCGGCCCGCTTGCTGCAGGCCGTGCGCGACACGCTGGCGCGCGCCACCGCGATGGGCGGCAGCACGTTGCGGGATTTCCGCGATGCGCACGGCATGAACGGCGAGTTCCAGGCCGAGGCGGCCGTCTACGGGCGCGAGGGCCAGCCCTGCCAGCGCTGCGGCACGTCCATCCGGCGCATCGTGCAGGGGCAGCGCGCGACGTACTTCTGTCCCTCATGCCAGAAGCGCTGAGGCCTGACGTCGGCGCAGCCCCTGCGGCAATGCCGGCGTTGCAGGCCGAGACCAAGGCCGCTGACGACCTGGCGGGCCGGGTCGTGGCCTGGCAGCGCGTGCACGGACGGCACGGCCTGCCGTGGCAGGGCACGCGCGACCCCTACCGCGTGTGGCTTTCCGAGGTGATGCTGCAGCAGACCCAGGTGGCCACCGTGCTGGGCTACTACGGCCGCTTTCTGGAGCGCTTTCCTGACGTGCAGGCCCTGGCGGCCGCCCCCCTGGACGAAGTTCTGGCGCTGTGGAGCGGGCTGGGCTACTACAGCCGCGCCCGCAACCTGCATCGCTGTGCCCGGGCCGTGGTGTCGCAGCACGGCGGCCGTTTCCCGCCCAGCAGCCAGGCGTTGGCCGCCTTGCCGGGCATCGGCCCTTCCACCGCAGCGGCCATCGCCGCCTTCTGCTTTGGCGAGCGCGCCGCCATCCTGGACGGCAACGTCAAGCGGGTGCTCACCCGCGCGCTGGGTTTCGACGGCGACCTGGCGCAGCCCGCACAGGAGCGGCAACTGTGGGAACTGGCCCGCGCCTTGCTGCCGGAGGAGGGGGTGGAAGGGGGCGTGGAGGCCTACACCCAGGGGCTGATGGACCTGGGTTCCGGTGTGTGCACCCTGCGCCGTCCGGCTTGCGAGCGCTGCCCTCTGCAAGACACCTGCGTGGCCCGGCGAGAGGCTCGCCCGCAGGACTTTCCGGTCAAGACGAGGCGCTTGAAGCGGGGCCGGCGCATGCACGTGCTGCTGTGGCTGCGCCAGGGCAGCCGGTTGTGGCTGGTGCAACGGCCCGACACGGGCGTGTGGGGCGGTTTGTGGAGCCTGCCGGAGTGGCCCGCGGACGAGGAGTTGACAAGGCGCGTGGCGCGCTGGCCAGGCGAGGGCGAGGCACTGCCCGCCATCGAGCATGCCCTGACGCACTTCGACTGGACCTTGCGCCCATTGCGCTGGACCTGGCCCGAGGACCTGGCGGCCGCTGACCAGCAGGCCCTGGAGGCGGCCCTGCCTGTGGGCCGCTGGCTGACGCAGGCTGAAGCCCTGCGACTGGGCCTGCCGGCGCCCGTTCGGCGGCTGCTGACCGGGGCCTGAAGTGCCTGGGCCGCCGCGGGGTGCGGTCAGCTGTTGAGCACCTGCCGGCTGCGCAGGAATTCGTCCACCAGTTGCAGCCGCATCGAGGGCTCTTCCAGCTCCATCAGCCGCTGCTTGGCGGCCAGGGTGATGGGCAGCAGTTCACACCAGCGGTTGGCCACCCAGCCGGCGTCGCGCCACTGCAGGGGCTCCGCAAAGGGTTTGACGTCCTGGGCCAACAAGGCCTCCAGCGCCTGCTGCAGCGCCTCCACGGCCGGCTGCAGTGCCCGCTCAGGCAGGCGGGGCGCATCGTCCTCGATCAGTTCCGCAGGCCCCACCCACAGGCCGTTGGGCCGCTGAACGGGTGCCTCGCGCAGGCGAAAGCGCGAGCCGCCGATGCAGCGCACCTTGAGGATGCCGGGCTGGTCGGCGTCCACATCCTCGATGCGTGCCAGCACGCCCACGCGCTCGATGCGCACGCCTTCCGGGTGGTCGTGGCCCACTTCGTCACCCCGGCTCATGCACACCACGCCGAAGGGCTCGCCGCTGCGCATGCAGTGGCCCATCAGGTCCAGGTACCGGGCCTCGAACACCTTCAGGGGCAGCAGCCCGCCCGGGAACAGCACGGTCTGCAGCGGGAACAGGGGCAGGGGATCGGGCAAGGGCGCGGGAAGGGGGTTGGGCAGGGTCATTCGCCGGTGTCCAGTTCGCGGTGGCGTACCAGGGTGGTGTTGCGGTCTTTGAAGCGCCGGGCCAGCAGTTCCACGCCGTAGACCGAGCGGTGCTGGCCGCCCGTGCAGCCCAGCGCCACGGTGAGGTAGCTGCGTTGGTCGGACTCGAACCCCGGTATCCAGCGGCGCAGAAAGGTCTCGATCTGCGTCAGCAGTTCGCCGGCCTCGGGTTGCTCCTCCATGAAGCGCGCTACGGCAGCGTCGCGCCCGGTGAACGGCCGCAAATCCTTGATGTAGAACGGGTTGGGCAGCACGCGCAGGTCGAACACGAAATCGGCGTCCAGCGGCACGCCGTGCTTAAAGGCGAAGGATTCGAAGACCAGGGTCAGACGCGAGGTGGTGGCGCCCACCAGGTCGCGCACCCAGGCGCGCAACTGCGCCGGACGCAACTGGCTGGTGTCCAGCACGGTGGAGACCTCGCGCAGCGCTTCCAGCAGACCGCGCTCCTGCTCGATGGCGTCCAGCAGCGCGTGGCCGTGGTCGCGGGCGTGGTCGGTCATGGACAGGGGGTGCGGACGCCGCGTTTCGGAAAAACGCCGCACCAGGGCAGGCGTGGTGGCGTCCAGGAAGAGGGAGCGGATCTTCGTGCCCTTGCGCTGCAGCTTGTCGATCAGCCCGATCAGCGCAGGCAGCGAGCCGGCCGTGCGCGCGTCCACGGCCACCGCCACCTGGCGCCGGTCGTAGCGGTCCAGCTCCAGGCGCACGAAATCCAGCAGCAGCTCCGGCGGCAGGTTGTCCACGCAGAAGTAGCCGGCATCCTCCAGCGCATGCAGCGCCACGGACTTGCCCGAGCCGGAAATCCCGGTAATGAGAACAACCTCGGCAGCCTTCATCGCGAGGCGCCCAGCAGGGCCTGGGCATGGGCGCGGCTGGTGCCGGCCAGACGCTCGCCGCCCAGCATGCGGGCGATCTCGCTGACGCGCGCCTCGCCGGCCACGGGCTGGACGGTGGTGACCGCGCCGGCCTCGGAGCTGGACTTGGCCACGAGGAAGTGGCCGTCGGCACAGGCGGCCACCTGGGCCAAGTGCGTGACGGCTAGCACCTGGGTGTGGGCGCCCAGCTGCTTCATCAGGCGTCCCACGCTGTCGCCCACCGCGCCGCCCACGCCGGCGTCGATCTCGTCGAAGATCAGCGTAGGCACGGCCCCTTGCGCGGGCCGCTGGCGCGCGGTGGTGGCTGCTGTGGCGTTGGTGGCACGGGTGGCGCCCGTCGCTGCTGCGGCTGAGGTGGCTGCGGTGGCGGCGATCGCCAGCGCCAGGCGCGACAGTTCGCCGCCCGAGGCCACCTTGGCCAGCGGCCGCGGGCTGGACCCGGCGTGGCCGGCCACCAGGAACTCCACCTGCTCCAGACCGAAGGACTGCGGTTCCGGCAGCGGCGTCAGCGCCACCTCGAACCGCCCGCCCTCCATGCCCAATTGCTGCATGGCCTGTGTCACCGCCGCCGCCAGCCGTGGCGCGGCGCTCTTGCGGCTGCGCGACACCTGCTGGGCCTGGGCGCGCCAAGCCTGTTCGGCCTGGGCTGCCAGGCCTTCCAGCTTGTCCAGGTCTGCCGAGGCTTCCAGATTCCGCAGTTCCTCGTGCCAGCCCTGCAGCAAGGCCGGCAATTCGGCGGGCTGGCGCCGGTGGCGCCGCGCCAGTTGCATCCAGGTGGACAGTCGCTCATCCAGTTGAGCCAGCCGCTGGGGGTCGGGTTCCTGGCGGGCCAGATAGGCGTGCAGGCTGTGGGCCGCATCCTGCAACTGCACCTGCGCCGAGCGCAGCACCTCGGCCACGGGGCCCAGGGTGGCGTCGAACCCGGACACGGCCTCCAGCGCATCGGCGGCCCGCCCGGTGAGCGTGTCCGCCGCAGCATCGGCCTCGGACACCGCGTCCAGCGCCAGGCGTGCCGCCTCCAGCAGCGCCTGGGCATGGGCCAGGCGGGTGTGCTCGGCGTTCAGTTCGGCCCACTCGTGTTCGCCCGGGCTCAGTCGGTCCAGTTCACTCACTTGCCATTGCAGCCGTTCGCGCTCCTGGTCCAGCGTATCGCGCTGGGCTCGCGCCTGTTCCAGCGCCTGCAATGCCCGGCGCCAGGTGTCCCACGCTGCCGACAGCGGCGCGAGGTCCAGGCCGGCCTGCGCGTCCAGCAGTGCGCGCACGGCGGCCGGCCGCGTCAGGCTCTGCCAGGCGTGCTGGCCGTGGATCTCCACCAGGTGCTCGCCGGCCTCTCTCAACTGGCCCACCGTGGCGCTGCCGCCGTTGATCCAGGCCCGGCTCTTGCCTTGGGAGTCGATGGTGCGCCGCATCAGCAGGCCGCCGCCCGCGGTGTCGAAACCGGCTTCCTGCACCCAGCCCGCCAGGGTGACGGGCAGTTCGAACTCGGCGACGATTTCTGCACGCACAGCGCCTTCGCGCACCATGCCCGCCTCACCGCGGCCGCCCAGGGCCAGTTGCAGGGCATCGATGAGGATGGACTTGCCGGCACCGGTTTCGCCCGTCAGCACCGAGAAGCCCGCGCCGATGTCCAGGTCCAGCGCGTCGACGATGACGAAGTCTTGCAAGGCGATGCGCTTGAGCATGGCTACACCACGCCTTCGTACCACCTGAGCTTGCGCCGCAGCGTGGCGTAGTAGCTCCAGCCGCGCGGGTGCAGGAAGCGCACCTTGTGTTGCGACCGGCGCACGCGCACCTGGTCGCCGTGCAGCAGGCTGGTCAGGCTGTGCATGTCGAAGTTGGCCGAGGCGTCGCGGCCGGCCACGATCTCGATGCGCACTTCGCCGCTGTCAGGCAGCACAATGGGCCGGTTGGACAGCGTGTGCGAGGCGATGGGCACCAGCACCCAGCCGGCAATGCCCGGGTGCAGGATGGGCCCGCCAGCCGACAGCGCGTAAGCCGTGGAGCCCGTGGGCGAGGCGATGATCAGACCGTCAGCGCGCAGGTTGGCCACGAAGTCGTTGCCGATGTCCACGCGCAGTTCCACCATGCCGGCGGTGGCACCGCGGCTGACCACCACGTCGTTCATCGACAGGCCTTCGAAGATGCGCTCGCCGTCGCGCCAGACGCTACCGTCCAGCATGGTGCGGTGCTCTTCTTCATAGTCGCCAGCCAGCATCGGTGCGAGCGACTCCTTGAAGCGGTCGATCGGTACATCGGTGATGAAGCCCAGCCGGCCCTGGTTGATGCCCACCAGCGGCAGGTTGTGGCGCGCCAGCTCGCGTGCAATGCCCAGCATGGTGCCGTCGCCGCCCACCACCACCGCCAGGTCGCAGCGCTTGCCAATCTCGGCCGTGCTCAGCGCCTCGTAGTGGGCCACCCCGGTGGCCGCGGCCGTGTCGCGGTCGAAGCAGACGTCCAGGCCCTGGTCGATCAGGAAGTGGGCCACTTCCTCCAGCACCGGCCGGATGCCGCGGGCCTGGTACTTGCCGACGATGGCCGCGTGGCGAAAGCGCAGGGTCATGATGCAAATGATTACACCATAGGCCCCCCGGAAAACACCCCCCGGAACAGGGGGCCAGCGGGGGTGCCTGAAGGGGTACATCCCAGGCCGCCGCCAGAGGCCGCGGCGGCGCACAAGACCGGTGCGCTCACTACAATCCGCCGCATGCTGGACCAACGCGCCAAGACGCTGCTCAAAGCCCTTGTCGAGCGCTACATCGCCGAGGGCCAGCCCGTGGGCTCGCGCACCTTGTCCCGCGCCTCGGGCCTGGACCTCTCGCCCGCCACCATCCGCAACGTGATGAGCGACCTGGAGGAACTGGGCCTCATTGCCAGCCCCCACACCAGTGCCGGCCGCATCCCCACCGCCCGCGGCTACCGCCTCTTCGTGGACACCATGCTCACGGCCCGCCCGGTGGACCTGGACCAAGCCCCGCCTGACCTGGCCGCCGCCCGCGGGCAACTGCACCCCGACCAGCCGCAGCGCGTCATCGCGCAGGCCGCGCACCTGCTTTCCAGTCTGTCCAGCTTCGTGGGCGTGGTCACGGCCCCGCGCAAGGCCAGCGTGTTCCACCACATCGAGTTCCTGCGCCTGGGCGAGCGGCGCGTGCTGGTCATCCTGGTGGCGCCCGATGGCGACGTGCAGAACCGCGTCATCTTCACCGCCCGCGACCACACCCAGGCCGAACTGGTGGAGGCCGCCAACCACCTGAACGCCCACTACGCCGGCCTGACCATCGAAGCCGTGCGCGAACGCCTGAAGACCGAGATCGAGGCGCTGCGCAGCGAGATCGGCGTGCTCATGCAGGCCGCGGTGCAGGCGGGCACTCAGGTGATGGAAGAAACGGTGGACCAGGTGGTCGTCAGCGGCGAGCGCAACCTGTTGGGCGTGCAGGACCTGGGCCACGACATGAACTCGCTGCGCAAGCTGTTCGAGGTGTTCGAGCAGAAGACCGAACTGATGCGCCTGCTGGACGTTTCCAGCCGCGCCGAGGGCGTGCGCATCTACATCGGCGGCGAAAGCCGCGTGGTGCCTTTCGAGGAACTGTCGGTGGTGACCGCCCCGTACGAGATCGACGGCCAGGTGGTGGGCACCCTGGGCGTCATCGGCCCCACCCGCATGGCCTACGACCGCATGATCCAGATCGTGGACATCACCTCGCGTCTGGTGGGGCACGCGCTGTCGGTGCGTTGACGCAGCTCATCGCGGGCGACTCGGTCCGGGCCTTTCATTTAGGGCCCTTCACCCCCGGCCACGCTCCTAGAATCCACCCCTGCGAGAGGGGGCCGTTAGCTCAGTTGGTCAGAGCAGAGGACTCATAATCCTTTGGTCGTTGGTTCAAGTCCAACACGGCCTACCAAGATGTTCCAAGCGGAGTCCGGACTTAGCGGTCGGCCGGTGGCCGATGCTTTGAGGTGACGCATCTTCTACTTGCGTCGAGGGATTCCTGTAGCGCCGGCCTCTTGCAAGCGGCGCTCCCGTAACCCAAACAAGGAGTGCTCGTAGCCCATGCAACCCGGGTACCTCGCTCTTATTGGGCAATCGGTGCAGAGCTTCGTCCGTGAGGTTGAGGAAGCTGCAAATGTCGACATCCAGGTTATCTGTGTTGACAAACCGACTGACTCCCTTGAGGTCGTCATTTCCCCACAGCAGTGTTTGTTGCGCATCCCAAGGCACGGTGCGTACTTCCCTGACGGTGCCGTGCGGCATGAAGTGCTCCACGTCAAGCGTTTTCTTGTGGATGGGGTACCCATGTTGGTGCTGGCTGACGCGGAAGAGCCGGACGACTACCAACTCGCAGCTGAGTTGCGCAATCTCGACAACGCAATCGAGCATGTGCTCATCGTTCCCGAGGAGATTCGGCTTCATCCAGAGCGCAGACATCACTGGGAGGCAGTCATGAGCAGTGTGTGTGCAGGGCTTTGTTGCATACCCGCTGAGGATAGGGCCTACGCACTCTGTATGCACTGGACGTTCTTGAGGTCAGTCTTGCCTGAATCGCCCGCAATTGAAGTGGCACGGGAATGCGCGGTCAAGCATGAATTGCTTGAGGTTGCAAACCGCTTCGCTGAGGAGTTCATATCTCTTGCTATTGCAGAAGACCTTTCTCCGGCTGACTGCAAAGAGCAGCTTGTAAGCCTCGTGTTCAGCCGGTTTCCCAATCTACCGAAGGCTCGCGCGGAACTTGAGTACATCTGCGGTGTCACCCGTTGCCGGACACCTGTTCCGTAGTTGTCGCATGCAAGCCATTCGGCTTGATGTGGCATGTTGCATTTCCTAACGATAGTGAGGAGTGTCTAGCTGTGGAGAGACTATTTGTATTGGCTCTTGCGATGACGCTTTGCGCCTGCGGCAGTGAAGTTGACAAGTGCGTTGATGCCTAAGTGAAGGCATGGGAACTGGAGCAGAGGGATACGAAAGAGAAATGGGAGGCGTGGAAGAAGCGTTCGGCTGCTTTACCGCGAGAAGGAGAAAAGGGACGGGATATGTCTCTTGAGCTGGGACTGGTTAAGGCGCCGGACGAGCGTTCGAAAGAGAGAGTTGAAGCTGATGCAAGAAAGCTGTGCCTCAAATTGCAGAGCAAGTAGTGAGGTGCTTGGCATGACCTGGCTTCGCCGCATCTCCGCTGGCCGCAGTGCCCCCGCGGGCCTGGAGTGGCGATTGTGGCGGCGGCTGCCGGCCATCGCGGGGTGGGGTCTGGGCCTGCTGGCCCTGGCCGTGCTCTGGCAGTGGTGGCAGTTTCCGGAGCCGGCCACCCCCGCGCAGGAGCGTGCCTACTGGCTCAGCGTGTACCGCCTGGCCGGTGCGGCGGTGCTGCACGCCACGCTGGTGTTCACCGTGGGCGTGGGCTGCGTGGTGGTGATGATCATGAAGGGCCCGGCCTACGAGGCTGACCCCTATCCGCCGGCCGACCGGCCGCAGCCCTGACTCACGCAGGGCAAGGCCGCGCGGGTTGGCGTTAGCGCTGGCTGGCGGCTTGCGGCGCGCTGGTGGCCCGCCAGGCGCTGACGAACTCCCGGGCGCGCAGGCCCACGGTGGCGGCGTTGTCGCCCGGTTGGTAGAGCTGTCCGCCGATGCCGAAGCCGGTGGCACCGGCGGCGGTCCATTGGGCCAGGTTGTCGGCGGCCACGCCGCCCACGGGCCACAAGGGCGTGCCTTCGGGCAGCACGGCCTTCAGCGCCTTCAGGCCGCGCGGCCCCCACACTTCCGCGGGGAAGAGCTTCAGGCCGTGGGCGCCATGGCGCAGGGCGGTGAAGGCTTCGCTGGCCGTGCCCACGCCGGGCACGCACCACAGACCCAGGGCCACGGCATGGTCGATGACGGAAGGGTCGCAGTGGGGGCAGACGATGAGGCGCCCGCCGGCGTCGGCCACGGCCTGCACCTCCTGCGGGCTCATCACCGTGCCGGCACCCACCAGCGTGCCCGCTGGGGCCATGGCGGCCAGCGTGGCGATGGCCTGCAGCGCACCGGGCCGGTTCAGCGGCACTTCCAGCGCGCGAAAGCCGGCATCGAACAGGGCCGTGCCCACGGCGGCGGCGTCTTCGGCAGGCAGGCCGCGCAGGATGGCCACCAGGGGCGGGTTCAGGGGCGGCAGGGTGTGCGGCGGGGTGTGTTGCGAGGTGTGCGGCTGGGTGTGCGGGACTGCGCCAGAAGGCTGCGGGGCGAAAACGGGGGAAGGGTTCATGGCGAAGCGTTCATGAGGGCGTGTTCATGAGGACGTGGTCAGCAGGTGGGCCAGGGCGGTCTTGTAGACCTGTCCTGGTTCCAGATGGTGAAGCGTCACGCCAAAGGCGTGTGCGGCCTCGGCGTGGCGCGCGGCCAGGTGAGGGGCGCCGATGACGGTGACCGAGGCGGGCAACTGCCCGGCGCCGCGCCGGCGCAGTTCATGCCATTCCGCCCCGATGAGCAGGCCGCTGAGGTAGGCCCGGGCCTGCTCGGGTGTCATTTCACCGGTGACCACGCGCGCACGGCAGCCGAAGAGAGCGTGGGACAGGGCCACGTCAGCCGCCCCCTGCAGGCCCTGGGCGAAGGCGGCGGGGTGGTGCACCTCAGCCGAGGCCGCGTCCGCCCCGGCGGCGGCGGCCAGGGTGCCGTGCCGGCCCAGCAGGTCAAACAGTTCGCCGGTCATGAAGGTGGCGAAATCGGCCACCCGGCCTTGGGCCATGCGCACCCACTTGCTGTGGGTGCCCGGCAGCAGGAACCAGCCGTTGTCATGGCCCAGCAGCGCAGCGCCCAGCAGCTGGGTTTCCTCGCCGCGCATCACGTCCACGGCGCCGGCGGTCTTCAGGGCAATGCCGGGCACGATCTCCAGGCGGCGCGCCGTGCCGGGCACGCGCAGCAGGTGCTGTCCCAGGTCGCGCAGGGGCACCTCGGGGTTGAGGTAGGGCGCGGGCACCCAGCCGTGGGCGCTGCCCACCATGCCGGACATCAGCACCCGCACCTGCGGGCTGGCGGCGTTCAGAGCTTGCAGCAGCGTGTCCAAAGACGGCTCGAAGCGGCCGCGCGCGGCCAGCATGCCGTCGGCGTCGGCGTGCTCGGCCAGGCAGCGCCCGTTGGCGGCCAGGGCGTAGCCGCGGCGGTGGGTGGTGCCCCAGTCCACGCCCACGGCCACGGGGGTGTCAAGGTGGGGAAGGCTCATGCGGTGGAGGGTTGTGTTGGGGGGCTGGAGATGGGCAACGGTAAGGCCGTTTTGTAGCGCACCTGCTTGAGGGCGAAGCTGGAGCGGATCTTCTCGATGCCCGGTATGGGTGTGAGCTGCTCCAGGATGAAGCGCTCCAGAGCGCCGATGTCGGGCACGGCCACGCGGATGAGGTAGTCGCTGTCGCCGGTCATGAGGTAGCACTCCATCACCTGTTCGTGCTCGGCGATGCGCCGCTCGAACTCGGCCAGGGACTCCTTGCCCTGCTCCTTCAGGCTGATGTTGATGAACACGTTCAGCCCCAGGCCCAGCGCCTTGGCGTTGGCCAGCGCCACATAGCGCTCTATCACGCCGGCCGCCTCCAACGCCTTCACCCTCGTCAGGCAGGGGGAAGGTGAGAGGTGGACCCGCCGGGCCAGTTCCACGTTGGTGAGTGATCCGTCGCGCTGCAGCTGGTCCAGGATGCGCAGGTCGAGGGTGTCAAGTTGCATGAACTGCTGTTCGAGCATTTATTTTCGGCATCTTATGCCGAAGTAAGCCCTTCGGAGCGCTTCTTCGGCAACTCATTTCGCGCCTTGCGGCCTACAGTTCTGGCATGAGCGATCCTGGTCTTTCCCGTTTCCTGGCCGCCCAGGCCTCCCCGGCCGACGTGCCGGCCCGCGCTGACGCCCCCGGCCTGGCCGGTGCTGCGCAGCCCAGCCCACTCCCCGAGCCAGACCCCGACCCGCAAGAGACCACCGAGTGGCGCGAGGCCTTTCAGGCGCTGGTGCAGCAGCACGGGCCGGCGCGCGCGCGCTTCGTGCTGGACCAACTGGCCCTGCTGGCGCGGGACCCGCGCATCGGCTGGTCGCCGGAGCTCGTGACGCCCTATGTCAACACCATCCCGGCGGAACGGCAGCCGGTTTTCCCGGGTGATCTGGCCCTCGAGGAGAAGCTGGCCTCGCTGATGCGCTGGAATGCGCTGGCCATGGTGGTGCGCGCCAACGCCGCTCACGGCGACCTGGGGGGCCACATCGCTAGCTATGCCAGCGCGGCCGATCTTTTCGAAGTGGGCTTCAACCACTTCTTCCGTGCCCACGGGCCGACAGGCCCCGGCGGCGACCTGGTGTTCTTCCAGCCGCACAGCGCGCCTGGGGTCTATGCCCGGGCGTTTCTGGAAGGGCGCCTGAGCGAGGCCGATCTGGCGCACTACCGGCAGGAGATCACCGGCCCGCGCCAGGGTGCGCGCGGGCTTTCCAGCTATCCCCACCCCTGGCTGATGCCGGACTTCTGGCAGTTCCCCACCGGCTCCATGGGCCTGGGCCCCATCAGCTCGATCTACCACGCGCGCTTCATGCGCTACCTCACGCACCGGGGGCTGCTGGACTGCACCGGGCGCAAGGTCTGGGGCGTGTTTGGCGATGGCGAGATGGACGAGCCCGAGAGCATGAGCGCGCTCACACTGGCCTCGCGCGAGCGTCTGGACAACCTGGTGTGGGTGGTGAACTGCAACCTGCAGCGCCTGGACGGCCCGGTGCGCGGCAACGGCCGCGTGGTGGACGAGCTGGAAAGGCTGTTCCGCGGCGCGGGCTGGAACGTCATCAAGCTGCTGTGGGGCAGTGACTGGGACGGGCTCTTCGCCCGCGACACCACGGGCGCTCTCGTGCGTGCCTTCGCCCACACGGTGGACGGCCAGATGCAGACCTTCGCGGCCAAGGATGGCCGCTTCAACCGCGACCACTTCTTCGGCCAGAACGCCGAACTTGCGGCGCTGGCCCAGGGCCTGACCGACGAGCAGATCGACCGCCTCAAGCGTGGCGGCCACGATCTGGTGAAGATCCACGCGGCCTACCACGCGGCGGCTGCGCACCGCGGCACGCCCACCGTCATCCTGGCGCACACCAAGAAGGGCTACGGCATGGGCGCGGCCGGCCAGGGCCGCATGACCACGCACAGCCAGAAGAAGTTCGACGAAGACGACCTCATCGCCTTTCGCAACCGCTTCAACCTGCCCCTGAGCGACGAGCAGGCACGGCAGCTCGCTTTCCTCAAGCCGGCCGAGGACAGCCCCGAAATGCGCTACCTGCACGCGCGCCGCCAGGCCCTGGGCGGGCCGCTGCCGGCGCGGGTGGCCGGGCCGCTTTCGGGGGCCGAGGTGGCGGTGCCCGAAGTGGGCAGCTACGCGGCCTTCGCGCTGCAGCCGGGTGGCAAGGAGATGTCCACCACCATGGCCTTTGTGCGGATGCTGGGCAGCCTGCTCAAGCAGCCGGGTATCGGGCCGCGCATCGTGCCCATCGTGGCCGACGAGGCGCGCACCTTCGGCATGGCCAACCTGTTCAAGCAGGTGGGCATCTACTCCAGCGTGGGCCAGCGCTACGAGCCCGAGGACATCGGCTCGGTGCTGAGCTACCGCGAGGCCCTGGACGGGCAGATCCTGGAAGAAGGCATCAGCGAGGCCGGCGCCATTGCCAGCTGGACGGCGGCGGCCACCAGCTACAGCGTGCACGGCCTGCCCATGCTGCCGGTCT
>JBILSM010000150.1:0-6495 GCA_044372085.1 Rubrivivax sp. | reverse complement strand
AATACGGCACGCGGAATGCCGAGGTCAAGGCCCTGCTGGCCGACCCCAAGAGCGCCATCCTGGAGATCGACCGTCAGGTCATCGCCAAGCAGCGTGCACTGTCAGCCGACGAGACGGCCCACTTCGGCGTTCCCCTGGGCGGCTCGCTCATCCCCTGGATCGACAAGGACCTGGGCAACGGCCAGAGCAAGGAAGAGTGGAAGGGCATGGCCGAGACCAACAAGATCCTCGGCCAGGGCGAGGGCTTCGGCTTGCCCGCCGTGCCGGTGGACGGTTTCTGCGTGCGCGTGGGCGCCATGCGCTGCCACAGTCAGGCCCTGACCTTCAAGCTCAAGAAGGACGTGCCGCTGGCCGATATCGAGGCCATGATCGCAGCCGACAACGCTTGGGTGAAGGTGGTGCCCAACACCCGTGAAGCCACGCTGCGCGACCTCACACCCGTGGCGGTGACCGGCACCATGACCATTCCCGTGGGCCGGCTGCGCAAGATGGCCATGGGCCCCGAGTACCTGGGGGCCTTCACCATCGGCGACCAACTGCTTTGGGGCGCGGCCGAGCCGCTGCGGCGCATGCTTCGCATCCTGCTGGAGCGTTGACCCTGGGGCGCCTCTGGCGCCCCAGCGTTTCGGGTACGCTTGACGGGTAGAGCCGTTTTGCGCATTGGGGCGGCCTGACAGACTTTCGCCGGAGGACTCTTGACCGCTGCATCCACACCTCTCCAGCCGCTGCCTCGGGGCTTTCAGGGCCTGCGCTGGCCGCTGCTGGCGCGCGTTGGGGCGGCCGGGTTGCTGGCGGCCGCCTGCCTGTTGGGCAACGGTGCCGCCCATGCCCTGGGGTTCGGCAGGCTGAGTGTGCAATCGTTCCAGGGGCAGCCGCTGAAGGCGCAGATCCAGGTGACCAGCCTGTCACCGGCAGAGCAGGCCTCGCTGCAGATGCGCGTGGCCTCGCCGGCGGTGCACCGGGCGGCGGGCCTTGTGGTCGATGACGTGTTGTCGAGCCTGAGGGCTGAATTGGTGCGCCAGTCCGACGGCAGTTTCGTCGTCGAGCTCCGGTCTGACCGGCCGGTGGGCAATGTCTACGTCGACCTGATCCTGGAGGCGCGCTGGGCCAGCGGCCAGCGTCTCATGGGCTACACCCTGCTGGTCAGCCCGGAAGGCACCCCGCCGCCGCCCGTGGCACAGGTAAGCCCGGTGATCGGTGCCGGCGCTGCCCCCGTGGGCTCCAGTGGGGCGGCCGCAGGTGTGGCGGCTCGGACCTCGGATCACGTCGTGAAGTACGGCGAAACCCTGTCCGAGCTGGCGCAGCAGTACCGGCCGAATGACGTGTCGCTGGACCAGATGCTGGTGGCCCTGTACCAGGCCAACCCCCAGGCGTTCATGGGCGAGAACATGAACCGGCTGAAGTCCGGTGCCGTGCTCAAGCTGCCTGGCGCCGAGGCAACGCGGGCCGTGCCGCCCGTGCCAGCGCGTGAGCTGATCGAGGCGCACAGCGCAGACTTCGGCGCCTACCGCTCACGCCTGGCCAGCCAGGTGCGGGACGCGGCCGCGTCCGAGACGGCGGCTTCGCGTCAGGCGCGTGGACAGGTGCAGGCCCGTGTGCAGGACCGCAAGGACGGCGCCGCGCTCACGCCAGACCAGCTCAAGCTGTCCCAAGGCGGGGTGAAGGCCGCCAGCTCCCCAGAGGCCGCCGTGTCGCGCGAGGCCGCTGCCCGCGAGGCCGCGCAGCGCGAGGCCGAGCTGGCGCGAAACGTCCAGGCCCTGAAGCAACTGCAGCAGATGGCCGGCGCATCCTCGGTGGCCGCCGGCGGCCAGCCCGCGGATGCCGCTTCGGTACCTGGCGCCGGGCCCACCGTCGCGGTGCAGGTGCCGGCAGCCGCCTCCACGGTGGCAGCCGCTTCGGCCGCCGCCTCGGCGGCTTCTGGCCTGGCAGTCATCACGGTTGAAGAACCCGGCTGGCTGCAGCGACTGCTCGCCAGCCCGTGGACCGTACCAAGCGCTGCCGCGCTCGTGGTTCTGATGGCGCTTTGGGGGGGCTACAGACTCTGGCGTGGCCGTCGCGAGGAAGAGGCCTCGGCCGCACAGCTTCAGTCTCCCGCACTGGCCCCCGAGGAACCGGAGCCCGAAGCCTTCCCCGTGGCAGAGATGCCAGAAGCAGTGGAAGAGGTTGCCATCGCGGGAGACCTGGACCCCGGGGCCGAGGCTGACGTGCATCTGGCCTATGGCAGCGACGAGCGCGCGGCGGCCGTCCTGCGCACGGCCATCGAGGAGCGGCCGGAGCGCCTGGACCTGCGCATCAAGCTGCTCGAAGTGCTGTTTCTGCAGCGTGATTCCATGTCCTACGAGCCTCTGGCGCTTCAAGTGCAGCAGATGACCGATGGCCAGGGCTCCATGTGGGAACACGTGAAGGCCATGGGCCGGGAAATGGACCCGCACAACCCGCTGTATGGCGGCAAAGAAGCGGATGTTTCGGGATACGAGTCCACCCCGGGTGAAGGTGAGGCTGCCTTTGACGCTGACGGGGAGCCGATCAGGAAGCCAGAACTGGACCTGGAGGGTTACGGCGACGGGGATGCCCCGGGCATGCCCGCGCTGGACGCAGAGTCCGTCGCTTCGGAGGCCGCACCTCCCCTTGACCTCGAGGGCACTCCTACCGTATCCCCTGAACTGGACCTCAATGCCTACGGCACCGCCCAGGACGAGGAGAAGTCACCCGAGCTGGACTTCGGCGAGGCCCTGCCCAGCGATTCCGGTCCGGAGCCGGAGTACGAGGTCGTGGAGCCGGAGAAGTACGGTATCGAATTGGGTGATCCTCTGGAAGCGCGAAAGCGCGAACTTGACCAGGGAGAAGCCAGCGGCTTCGAGCGGCCGCCCGTGGACGTCCCTCAAGTGGACCTCGTTGAGGAGGCAAGCGCTGTCGACGACGTGAGCCGGCCGCCGCCGCCGCCGCCAGACTTGAACCACCCGCTGGAGCGCAAGCTGATCCTGGCCAAGGAATTCCTGGAGATCGGAGACCTGGAAGGCGCCCGCGACCTGCTGGACGAGGTGTACGCTCAGGCCACCGGCCCCTTGAAGGACAGCGCGAGCCTGTTGCTCGACACCATGTAGTGAGGCGTCGCGACCACTGCGCCCTGTCGCAATGAACAGCCCCCAGCGTCTGGCTCTGGGCGTGGCCTACGACGGACGGCTTTTCCACGGCTGGCAATCCCAGCCCGGCGGTCAGACCGTGCAGGACCATCTGGAAAACGCCCTGGCGCGTTTTGCGGACGGTCCCGTGACCACCGTCTGCGCCGGGCGCACAGACGCCGGCGTGCACGCGCTGCAACAGGTGGTGCACCTGGACGCCCCCGTGCAGCGCGACCTGTTCTCCTGGGTGCGTGGCACCAACCGATTCCTGCCGTCGGACATCGCGGTCCAGTGGTGCCGCGAGGTGCCTGCGGGTTTCCATGCCCGCAACAGTGCCCGAGGGCGCCGCTACCGCTATCTGCTGCTGGAGTCTGCCGTCCGGCCAGCCTTGGAAGCGGGGCGCTGTGGATGGGTGTTCAGGCCGCTGAACGCTCAGGCCATGCAGCACGCCGCCGCCCATTTGCTGGGTGAGCACGATTTCAGCGCCTTTCGCGCGGCAGCCTGCCAGGCGCACACGCCCGTGAAGACTTTGCGCCAGTTGGACATCACCCGTCACGGGGCCTACTGGCGCTTCGACTTCGAGGCCAGCGCCTTCCTGCACCACATGGTGCGCAACATCATGGGTTGTCTGGTGGCCGTGGGCGCGGGTGCCAAGCCCGCCGACTGGGTGGCCGATGTGCTGGCCTCGCGCAGCCGCCAGGCCGCCGCCCCCACCTTCGCCCCAGACGGCCTTTACTTCGTCGGCCCGCACTACGATGCAGCCTATGGCCTGCCCGAGCGCACTTCGGCCATGGACTGGATGCCCTGAGACTCATGCCGATGCACGCTGAAGTCCCCACTCCGCACCGTACCCGGATCAAGATCTGCGGCCTCACCCGTGAGGCCGATGTGGACGCCGCCGTGGTGGCGGGCGCCGATGCCATCGGTTTCGTGCTCTACCCGAAGAGCCCGCGCGCCGTCTTGGCTCAGCGGGCGGGCGCGCTGGCACGGCGACTGCCGCCCTTCGTGACGCCGGTGCTGCTGTTCGTCAATGCCGCTGCGCAGGAGATCGAGGCCGCGGTGCAGGCCGTGCCCCACGGGCTGCTGCAGTTTCATGGCGACGAGACGCCGGCGCATTGCCGTGCGCCGGGCAGGCCTTACCTGCGGGCTGTTCGCATGGCGCCGGGGGTCGATTTGCTAGACTGCGCCGCATCTTTCTCAGACGCCCAAGCCTTGCTGCTCGACGCCCATGTCGAGGGCTACGGCGGTGGCGGCAAGGTGTTCGATTGGTCGCTCGTTCTCCCCGGCGTGGCTTGTCGGCTCGTTTTGTCTGGTGGGTTGAATCCTGCAAACGTGACCGATGGGATGCTTCGCGTCCGGCCCTGGGCCGTTGACGTGAGCTCCGGCGTGGAAGCAGCCAAGGGCGTCAAGGACGCCGTGCTGATGCGCCGGTTCTGCCAGGCGGTGCGCGCTGCCGATGTCCTCGCGACGTCGACGGCTGCCTGATCGGCCAGCCCCCGAACCCTTGCATTCCAGACCACCATGTTGAACTATCACCAACCCGATGCCCGCGGGCATTTCGGGCCCTATGGCGGCACCTTCGTTGCTGAAACCCTGATCCACGCGCTGGACGAATTGCGCGAGGCCTACGCCGCCGCCCTGAAGGACCCGGCCTTCATGGCCGAGTTCCGCTACGAACTCGCACACTTCGTCGGCCGCCCCAGCCCGATCTACCACGCCGCCCGCATGAGCCGGGAGATCGGTGGCGCGCAGATCCACTTCAAGCGCGAGGACCTCAACCATACCGGCGCACACAAGGTCAACAACACCATCGGCCAGGCGCTACTGGCGCGGCGCATGGGCAAGCCGCGGGTGATTGCCGAGACCGGTGCCGGCCAGCACGGTGTGGCCACCGCCACCATCTGCGCGCGCTATGGGCTGGAGTGCGTCGTCTACATGGGCAGCGAAGACGTCAAGCGCCAGTCGCCCAACGTCTACCGCATGAAGCTGCTGGGCGCCACCGTGGTGCCGGTGGAGTCCGGCAGCAAGACGCTGAAAGACGCGCTCAACGAGGCCCTGCGCGACTGGGTGACGAACGTGGAGAACACCTCCTACATCATCGGCACCGTGGCCGGCCCGCACCCCTACCCGACGATGGTGCGCGACTTCCAGAGCGTGATCGGGCAGGAATGCCTGACGCAGATGCCCGCGCTGATCGAAGCCCTGGGCGGCCCGACGGGCCGGCAGCCCGACGCCGTCATTGCCTGCGTGGGCGGCGGCAGCAACGCCATGGGCATCTTCCACCCCTACATCGAGCACGAAGGCACCCGCTTGATCGGCGTGGAGGCGGCGGGCGAAGGCCTGGACTCGGGCAAGCACTCCGCTTCGCTCACCCGTGGCTCACCCGGCGTCCTGCACGGCAACCGCACCTACCTGCTGCAGGACGACAACGGCCAGATCACCGAGACCCACTCCATCTCCGCCGGCCTGGATTACCCCGGCGTGGGGCCCGAGCACGCGTACCTCAAGGACATCGGCCGGGCCGAGTACGTGGGCATCACCGACACCGAGGCGCTGGAAGCCTTCCACCGACTGTGTCGTACCGAGGGCATCATCCCGGCGCTCGAATCCAGCCATGCCGTGGCCTACGCGATGAAACTGGCCTCGACGATGCGCCCCGATCAGCACCTGCTGGTCAACCTCTCGGGCCGCGGCGACAAGGACATCGGCACCGTGGCCGACCTCTCCGGCGCCGACTTCTACTGCCGCCCATCCTGCCGTGGGCAGGGCGTGAAGGGTGGAGCAGTGATCCAGGTCGTGGGGGGCGCGCAATGAGCCGCATCCCCGCCACCCTCCAGGCCCTGCAAGCCCAGGGCCGCAAGGCCTTGATCCCTTACGTCACCGCGGGCGACCCCAGCCCTGCCCAGACTGTGGCCGTCATGCACGCCCTGGCTGCGGGCGGTGCCGACATCATCGAGCTGGGCGTGCCCTTTTCTGACCCCATGGCCGATGGCCCCATCATCCAGAAGGCCAGCGAGCGCGCCCTGGCTCGCGGCGTGGGCCTGACGCAGGTGCTGCAGTGGGTGCGTGAGTTCCGCGCCCAGGACGACAAGACGCCCGTGGTGCTGATGGGCTACGCCAACCCCATCGAGCGCTTTGACTTGAAGGGCGGGGAGGGCGCCTTCGTGGTCGCGGCGGCGCAGGCCGGCGTGGACGGCGTGCTGGTGGTGGACTACCCGCCCGAGGAATGCGAAGCCTTCGCCCAGCGTCTGCACGCCCGCGGCCTGGACCCCATCTTCTTGCTGGCGCCCACCTCCACCGAGCAGCGCATCCGCGAGGTGGGCCGCATCGCCACCGGCTACGTCTACTACGTCTCGCTCAAGGGTGTCACTGG
>JBILSM010000149.1:0-6505 GCA_044372085.1 Rubrivivax sp. | reverse complement strand
GAAGAACATGATCACGGGCGCGGCGCAGATGGACGGCGCCATTCTGGTGTGCTCGGCCGCTGACGGCCCGATGCCCCAGACGCGTGAGCACATCCTGTTGGCGCGCCAGGTGGGCGTGCCCTACATCATCGTGTTCCTGAACAAGTGCGACATGGTGGACGACGCCGAGCTGCTGGAGCTCGTCGAGATGGAAGTGCGCGAACTGCTGAGCAAGTACGACTTCCCTGGCGACGACACGCCGATTGTGCACGGCAGTGCGAAGCTGGCGATGGAAGGCGACAAGGGTCCGCTGGGCGAGCAGGCGATCCTGAAGCTGGCCGATGCGCTGGACAGCTACATCCCCACGCCTGAGCGCGCCATTGACGGCGCGTTCCTGATGCCGGTGGAAGACGTGTTCTCGATCTCGGGTCGCGGCACGGTGGTCACGGGTCGCGTGGAGCGCGGCGTGGTCAAGGTGGGTGAGGAAATCGAGATCGTGGGCATCCGCGACACGCAGAAGACGACGTGCACGGGCGTGGAGATGTTCCGCAAGCTGCTGGACCAGGGTCAGGCGGGCGACAACGTGGGTATCCTGCTGCGCGGCACGAAGCGCGAGGACGTGGAGCGTGGTCAGGTGCTGTGCAAGCCGGGCAGCGTGAAGCCGCACACGCATTTCACGGCCGAGATTTACGTGCTGAGCAAGGAAGAGGGCGGGCGGCACACGCCGTTCTTCAACAACTACCGTCCGCAGTTCTACTTCCGTACGACGGACGTGACGGGTGCGGTGGAGTTGCCGGCGGACAAGGAGATGGTGATGCCGGGCGACAACGTGAGCATCACGGTCAAGCTGATTGCGCCGATTGCGATGGAAGAGGGTCTGCGGTTTGCGATCCGCGAGGGCGGGCGTACCGTCGGCGCCGGCGTCGTGGCCAAGATCATCGCCTGATCGAAAGGGTTCCAAAGGGGTGTAGCTCAATTGGTAGAGCGCCGGTTTCCAAAACCGAAGGTCGGGGGTTCGATTCCCTCCGCCCCTGCCACCGCCGGCTGACGCCGGCGTCGGCTTTTTCACGGAACAGAGTTCAGGCGCCCGAAAGGGCGCTCAACAGCGGGCTGCGGCCCTGGAATCGAGGTCATGACCACTTCCCCGCAAGTCGAGACCGTCTCCTCAGGAGCGGACAAGGCCAAGCTGGCGTTGTCCGTGGCATTGCTGGTGGCGGCGGTCGTGGCCTTCTACATGCTCGGCAAGCAGGATCTCTGGTTGCGCGTGGTGGCACTGCTGGTGCTGGTGGCTGCTGCTGTGGCCACCTTCTTCACCAGCGAGCATGGCAGGCAATTGATCGCCTTTGGCCGCGACTCCGTGCGCGAAGTCAAGAAAGTGGTGTGGCCTGCCCGCAATGAGGCCCTGCAAATGACGGGCTACGTGTTCGCGTTCGTGTTCGTGATGGCGCTGTTCATGTGGCTGACCGACAAGACGCTGGAATGGGTGCTCTACGACCTTGTCCTGGGCTGGCGCCGTTGAACGCGAGAAGGAATATCACCCATGTCCGAATCCCAGACTGACGCTGTCACAGCAGTCCCCGTGGCGTCGCCCATGCGTTGGTACGTGGTGCACGCGTACTCTGGCATGGAGAAGGCCGTGGAGCGCAACCTGCGCGAGCGCATCGACCGTGCCGGCATGCAGTCCAAGTTCGGCCGCATCCTGGTGCCCACCGAAGAGGTGGTGGAACTCAAGAACGGCAAGAAGGCCGTGACCGAGCGCCGGTTTTTCCCGGGCTACGTCCTGGTCGAAATGTTGATGGATGACGAGAGCTGGCACTTGGTGAAGCACACCAGCAAGGTCACCGGCTTCGTGGGCGGCGCCCGCAACCGACCGGCCCCGATCTCGGAAGCCGAGGTCATGAAGATCGTCAACCAGATGCAAGAGGGCGTGGACAAGCCGCGGCCCAAGGTGCAGTGGACGGTGGGCGAACTCGTGCGTGTCAAGGAAGGCCCCTTCACCGACTTCAACGGTGCCGTCGAAGAGGTCAACTACGAAAAGTCCAAGGTCCGGGTGTCGGTCACGATCTTCGGCCGTGCCACTCCGGTGGAGTTGGATTTCTCTCAGGTCGAAAAGGTCTGAGTTTCAAGATTTGCGGTCGCGGCAACGCGGCCCGGTGCACCGCAGCAGCCCCGTTGCACCGGATTTTCAGGGCTGAGAACGAGGAGCTTGCCAGCTGAGAGGCGTGGCAGGCGCTTGAACTCGACAAGAGGCATTCATGGCCAAGAAGATAGTCGGCTTCATCAAGCTGCAAGTCCCGGCGGGAAAGGCGAATCCTTCGCCTCCGATCGGCCCGGCGCTGGGTCAGCGCGGTCTGAACATCATGGAGTTCTGCAAGGCGTTCAACGCCCAGACGCAGGGCTTCGAGCCGGGGCTGAAGCTGCCGGTGGTGATCACCGCCTACGCAGACAAGTCCTTCACCTTCATCCTGAAGTCGCCACCGGCGACCGTGCTGCTGAAGAAGGCGGCCAAGATCGACAAGGGTTCGGGTCGTCCGCACCTGGAGAAGGTGGGCAAGGTCACCCGCGCCCAGCTCGAGGAAATCGCCAAGACCAAGATCAAGGATCTGACCGCTGCCGACATGGACGCCGCGGTCAAGACCATCGCCGGTTCGGCCCGCTCCATGGGCCTGATCGTGGAAGGGGTGTGACATGGCCAAGCTGACCAAGAAAGCCAAGGCCCTGCAGGGCAAGGTTGACAGCCTCAAGCTGTATTCCATTGACACAGCGCTGTCCATCGTCAAGGAGTGCGCCACCGCCAAGTTCGATGAGTCCATCGACGTGGCTGTGCAACTGGGCATCGATGCCAAGAAGTCGGACCAGGTAGTGCGCGGCGCTGTCGTGATGCCCAACGGCACTGGCAAGACCAAGCGCGTGGCCGTTTTTGCACAGGGCGCCAAGGCCGAAGAAGCCAAGGCTGCAGGTGCGGATGTCGTGGGCATGGACGACCTGGCCGCTGACATCAAGGCCGGCAACATGAACTTCGACGTGGTCATTGCGTCGCCCGACACGATGCGGGTGGTCGGCACGCTGGGCCAGATCCTGGGTCCGCGCGGCCTGATGCCCAACCCGAAGGTCGGCACCGTCACGCCGGACGTGGCCACTGCGGTGCGCAACGCCAAGGCGGGTCAGGTCCAGTTCCGCGTGGACAAGGCCGGCATCATCCACGGCACCATCGGCCGCCGTTCGTTCGGTGCCGAGCAGCTCACGGGCAACCTTCGCGCCCTGTTGGACGCGCTGAACAAGGCCAAGCCCGCCAGCAGCAAGGGCATCTACCTGCGCAAGGTGGCCGTGTCCTCCACCATGGGCGTGGGTGTGCGGGTGGACATCTCGTCCCTCGCCGCGCCGGCCGCCTGAGAGGTCGCCTGACAGAAGGTTTGAAACATCCGCCGCGCTGGTCTGGCGTGGCAGCAAGGATTGGTGGGCTGCGGCAGCCCGGGATCGTGTTTCGCGCACGGCACCCGTTGCTGCAGGCCATCCAAGACCGCTGGTGGGGCTTCGCGGCCCCTTAATGCCCACGACGCAAGAAGTGGGGTCCAGCGCAGATGGCGGTCCCGCTGTCGAGACAGGTTTCTCGAACAGAAGGTCGCTGAACCGAGGTGCGAAGGGGAGTGTGTGCAACGCTCTCCGACGCGATGTGTAAGGAGTAGACCTTGAGTCTCAATCGCAACGAGAAGGCAGCCGTGGTGGCTGACGTGTCGGCCCAGGTCGCACGTTCGCAGACCCTTGCGCTGGCCGAGTACCGTGGTTTGACGGTGGCTCATCTCGACGCGTTGCGCCGCCAGGCGCGCGACAAGGGTGTGTATCTTCACGTGCTGAAGAACACGCTGGCTCGTCGCGCCGTGGTGGGCACGCCGTTCGAGGTGGCCCAGTCCGCCATGGTCGGCCCGCTGATTTACGGCTTTTCCGAGGACGCCGTGGCCGCAGCGAAAGTCGTCGCCGACTTCGCCAAGGGCAACGACAAGCTCGTCATCAAGGGCGGCGCGTACGCCGGCAAGGTACTGGACGTCAATGGCGTCAAGGCCCTGGCCGCGATTCCGTCGCGCGAGGTGCTGATCTCCCAGGTCGCCGGCCTGCTGAAGTCGCCCATCCAGCGTCTGGCTGGTGTGCTGGCAGCGGTGGCCGAGCAAAAGGGTGGCGGCGCCGAAGTGGCCGAGCCTGCAGCCGCTTGATGCGGCGTGTCCCTGATTCATTGATTTTTCCCATTCGAGGAACCCCAAATGGCATTCGATAAAGACGCATTTCTTTCGGCAATGGACAGCATGTCCGTCATGGAACTCAACGACCTGGTCAAGGCCATCGAAGAGAAGTTCGGCGTGTCCGCCGCCTCCATGGCCGCCCCGGCTGCGGGTGGCGGTGGCGCTGCAGCCGCTGTGGTGGAAGAGAAGACCGAGTTCACCGTCATGCTGAACGAGGCTGGTGCCAACAAGGTGTCCGTCATCAAGGCCGTGCGCGAAATCACCGGCCTGGGCCTGAAGGAAGCCAAGGATCTGGTCGACGGCGCTCCCAAGCCCGTCAAGGAAGGCATCTCCAAGGCCGACGCCGAAGCCGCCAAGAAGAAGCTGGAAGAAGCTGGCGCGAAGGTCGAGCTCAAGTAAGCCGATCCCATACCGGCCCACTTTGCGGTGGGCCGGTGCTGCAGAGAGCAGCGCAAAGTCGGGATAAGGGTCCCGACTTTGCAGTGTTCTCTGATCCGACTGCAGGGAACAGGTTTGGTCGGGCTCTGGTGCAATGCCAGGGTTGTCCGCCAGCGGCAGGTAGTGGCCTGCCACCAAGCTATTGGACGCAATGTCCGAGCAGCCAGTCGCCGACTTCCGCTGTCGTCACCGTCGGACGGCAGCAGTCGACACGGAGTGATTCATGGCGCAAGCATCCCCGAACTACAGCTATACCGAACGCAAGCGAATTCGCAAGAGCTTCGGCAAGCGCGAGAGCGTCCTCAAGGTCCCGTACCTGTTGACGATGCAGAGCGAGTCCTATGTGGGCTTCCTGCAAAAGGACGTCCCCCCGGCCCAGCGAAGGCTCGAGGGCCTGCAGGCGGCCTTCCAGGCGGCCTTCCCGATCGTCTCGCACAACGGCTTCGTCGAGATGCGCTTCATCGAATACAACATGGCCCGGCCGGCCTTCGATGTGCGCGAGTGCCAGCAGCGCGGCTTGACGTTCGCGTCGGCTGTGCGCGCCAAGCTGCAGATGATCATCTATGACCGCGAGTCGCACCCGGCCAAGGTAGTCAAGGAGATCAAGGAGCAGGAGGTCTACATGGGCGAAGTGCCCCTGATGACCGACTACGGCTCCTTCGTGATCAACGGCACCGAGCGCGTGATCGTGAGCCAGCTGCACCGCTCGCCTGGCGTCTTCTTCGAGCACGACAAGGGCAAGACCCACAGCTCGGGCAAGCTGCTGTTCTCGGCACGGATCATTCCCTACCGCGGCTCCTGGCTGGACTTCGAGTTCGACCCGAAGGACATCCTGTACTTCCGCGTGGACCGTCGGCGCAAGATGCCGGTGACCATCCTGCTGAAGGCCATCGGCCTGAAGCCTGAGGCCATCCTGGGCCACTTCTTCGTCAACGACAACTTCAAGTTGATGGAAGCCGGCGCACAGATGGAGCTGGTGCCCGAGCGCCTGCGCGGCGAGGTTGCGCGCTTTGACATCACCGACAAGACGGGTGCGGTGGTGGTGGAGAAGGACAAGCGCATCACCGTGCGCCACCTGCGCCAGCTGGAGCAGACCGGCACCGCCATGATCTCCGTGCCCGAGGACTTCCTCATCGGCCGCATTGTGGCGCGCAACATGGTCGATCCGGACACCGGCGAGATCGTGGCCAAGGCCAACGACGAGTTGACCGAGACGCTGCTGAAGAAGCTGCGCAGCGCCGGCATCCAGGACCTGGCCTGCCTGTTCACGAACGAGCTGAACCAGGGCGCCTACATCAGCCAGACCCTGGCCATCGACGAGACGGCCGACCAGCTCGCCGCCCGCGTGGCCATCTACCGCATGATGCGCCCCGGCGAGCCGCCAACGGAAGACGCGGTGGAGGCCCTGTTCAACCGCCTGTTCTACAACGCCGATACCTACGACCTGTCGCGCGTGGGTCGCATGAAGTTCAACGCCCGCGTGGGCCGCGAAGTGCCCGAAGGCCCGATGACGCTGTCCAACGAGGACATCCTGGACGTGGTGAAGATCCTGGTGGATCTGCGCAACGGCAACGGCGACGTGGACGACATCGATCACCTGGGCAACCGCCGTGTGCGTTGCGTGGGTGAGCTGGCCGAGAACCAATACCGCTCGGGCCTGGCCCGTATCGAGAAGGCGGTCAAGGAGCGTCTGGGTCAGGCCGAGACCGAGGCCCTGATGCCGCACGACCTGATCAACTCCAAGCCGATCTCCGCGGCGCTCAAGGAGTTCTTCGGTGCGTCACAGCTGTCGCAGTTCATGGACCAGACCAATCCGCTGTCCGAGATCACGCACAAGCGGCGCGTCTCGGCCC